>CAZFQV010000051.1:0-10536 GCA_964521175.1 uncultured Sphingobacterium sp. | reverse complement strand
CCTGCCGGTGCTGAGCAACCAAAAGATGAACAGCTACCTGAAAGAGATCGCAGACACTTGCGGGATCACCAAAACCCTGACTTTTCATATCGCCAGGCATACGTTCGCTACCACCTTGTTACGGAGGTGTTATATTTTTTTCTCCGGTACTCATTTGTAATATCAAACTTCCACATACTGAAATTGTAAACTTCACACCTTGTACCTGAGGTGGGTGTTTTTTTAATATGGCTGGTTCATTACAGGCTGATGCTCAAAAATCAGTATCCACTAAGTTTAAAATGCGCAAGGTTCACGGTAGGTACGTGATTTTTGCCGATGAAATTCGGGAGATGGTCAGATAGAAGAATTATTTAATAAAATATACCACTTGTACCGGAAGTGTGAATATATGTCAGGAAATAAATTTTATTAAATGGTGTATATTTTCTCCATTTTTATTATTTTTGATGAAAATATTCACCATAATGAATACTAAAAAACATATTGTCTTTCCGAAATACTTAAAAGTTTTAGGTGTAATGGGTGAGAATATTAAACTCGCAAGAAAGCGGCGTAAACTCACCAGTATCCAAATTGCGGAACGTGCCGGGATAGACCGCGGTACACTAAGGGAAGTAGAGCGGGGTAACCCCAGTGTATCGATGGGCGCTTATTTTAATGTCCTCAGGGCTCTTAATTTGCAGGATGATTTTCTGAAAATTGCAGCAGATGATGAATTCGGAAAAAAACTGCAGGACTTACAATTATTAACATCCCCCGATCATGGCAGCAAATAAAACCGACATTTGGGTATATGCACATTGGAAGGGGCTGGCTGAACCTCAACTAATAGGGACATTGTCGGCTCATCAAGCCAAGGGACGGAAAGCTTTTAGCTTTGAGTATGAAAAGTCATGGATAAATTCCCAGGCTCAGGTTTTACTGGACCCGGATATCAGCTGGTATACCGGAACTCAGTTCCCACTCGGAAAAGAAAACTTCGGGGTGTTTATGGATTCGATGCCGGATACCTGGGGGCGAAAACTAATGCAGCGCAGAGCGACATTAAAAGCCAGGGAAGAAG
Source organism: uncultured Sphingobacterium sp. (assembly GCA_964521175.1). Classification (GTDB taxonomy): domain Bacteria; phylum Bacteroidota; class Bacteroidia; order Sphingobacteriales; family Sphingobacteriaceae; genus Daejeonella. The sequence continues at coordinate 9,470 of CAZFQV010000051.1, read as the reverse complement.
GTAAGACGACCCCCAATTTATATGAACTTGACTATCTTTTGGGGGTTCATGATAGCACACGTATGGGGGCACTAAGATTTAAATTGGATCCTGATGGACCGTTCCTGGATAACGACCCACACTCACCAACTCCGCCATGGGCCCACATCCGGGAACTACAACATAGCGTTGAAGCTTTTGAAGATAATGAAAACTCGACCGATGATAAAAAGTGGTTGGACCTGCTGATTGCACCTGGCTCTTCTTTGGGAGGCGCGAGACCGAAAGCCAATATTTTGGACCAAAGTGACCATCCCTGGATTGCTAAGTTTCCTTCAAATAATGACACTACAGATAAAGCAGCCTGGGAGTATCTCGCGCATCTGCTGGCAATTGAAGCAGGTATTGATATGGCTGACTGTAAACTGGAAAAAGTGCGTGGTTCATATCGCACCTTCTTTACCAAAAGATTTGACCGGGAGAATGGAGAACGGATACACTTTGCTTCGGCTATGACCATGACAGGAAAAAACGAAGACACCATTCGGGACGAAACACCAAGCTATCTGGATATTGCGGAATTTTTACAGTATTCAGGAGCGGAGATAGAAACAGACCTCCGGCAGCTATGGCGAAGAATCGTATTTAATATTACCATTTCCAATACTGATGACCATCTGAGGAATCATGGTTTCATATTGAGTGATAAAGGCTGGCGCTTATCACCCGCCTATGACCTAAATCCTTCTATTGACAAGTCTGGCCTTGGATTAAGCATTGATATGGATAACAATATGCTTGATTATGATCTGGCAAAGAGTGTCGGTCCATTTTTTCGTCTGGGAGAAAAAGAAATGGATAAAATAATTGAAGAAGTGAGAATTGCCGTGGGAAAATGGCGGCAAGTGGCGACTGAAATTGGGATATCGAGGGGAGAACAGGAACTGATGGCTCCTGCATTTGCGATGGCTATTCGTTAGATTATACCTGATCGGGGTTAATTAACTCTTATTTTCTGATTTTATATCCGATAGGATATTGTAATTGAACGATGATGAGCCCATTAAGGTTACTATTGGCTCATCGTTTAACTAAAGACAATAGCCTTCTCGAATTACAGTTTAAGCTGCTTATTTAATTTGACTACCTTTAGATTTCACTGCGTAGGCACCAAAGAGCGCATAGCCAGCAAATGGCTCAAGCCGGGAAAAGCCAATCAAAAACTGACAACCATTTCCCGCTTGTATAGCCTTGAACCATTGGCTGGCGTCGGTATCTTTGTCGGCGGCGGTGAAATTGGTACTCTGACGTACTTAGCTTTGATCTATTTTTTAAATAAATCAAGGTAGTCCTTGAAAACATAGAGCTTGTTTCTTTGAGCGCCAGATATTTCTCTCAAAATTTCGAGCTGCTCCAAGTCATTAATCAGTTTATAAGCTGTCACATACGACTTTTGAATGATTGCTTCAACATTGGAGACATTGATTACTGGTTGAGTATATAGATAGTCGACTACTTTTTGTGCATTTAGACTTCTGTTGCCTAAACTTTTTAATTTTACCTCCAGGCTTCTTTGCAACTGAAGTATCCCGTCGAATGTTGTGACACCTTTCTTCGCGGTTTCTATAATTCCTGTTAGGAAAAATTTCAACCATTGGTTGATGTTGTTTTGAGTTCTTGCCAGCATCAAGTTGTCATAATACAGTTGCCTGTTATTTTCAAAAAAGTCAGAAAGATATAAAATAGGTTGTTTAAGAATCCCTTTGCTTACCAGGTAAATTGTAATAAGGAGCCTGCCTACTCGGCCGTTTCCATCTAGAAACGGGTGAATGGTTTCAAATTGATAATGAATAAGAGCAATTTTTATAAGATCTGGCAATGGGTTTAAACCATCATTTGCAAATTTTTCAAGATCAGACATAAGGTCATCTATGGAGTTGTGTACTGGCGGAATAAAAACTGCATCATTTAAAGTTGCACCACCAATCCAGTTCTGACTGCTGCGATATTCGCCCGGGAGTTTATGCTCTCCTCTAACTCCCTGTAATAAAATCTTATGGGTTTGCTTAATTAGCCGGGAAGAAAAAGGGAGGCGGTGTAATAATTTTACAGCTTCGTTCATTGCACTTATGTAATTCTGAACTTCTTCCCAATCATCTCTTTTCTCCGCAATTATTTCTTCCTTACTTAAAAAGGCCTCCTCCATATTGGTTTGAGTTCCTTCGATTTTGGAAGATTGGGTAGCTTCTTTTGCAATGTGCATCCGTATGAACAATTCTATGTTTACATATTCTGAATACATATCAAGCCGTCCTAAATGTCTATCCGCTCTACTCAATAATTGTATGACCTCCATATCATCAAGATGCCATACTCTGTTGATCGGGTTAGGTTGAAAGCTTTTATAATACCCTTGGTTGATTTGCTTTCCTGACTCGTATTTGTTCATCTTTTCATTCACTTAAATAAAGGTATGCTTATTTAAGTAAATGGCCAAAAATCTTAAATAAGAAAAGAGTTATTTAAGATTTAGCGAACTTTACTTAATTAAGCTCGATGTTATTTAAGAAATAAAGGGACTATATCAGCCCCTCATCAGCAAATGAGAAATATTCCTCTGCTGTAATTATCAGATGATCTAACACTGATATATCCAGTAATTTTCCACCTTGAGCTAACTTATTAGTTAATTGTCTGCCTCACTGGGTTTCAAATTTCCTGATGGGTGATTGTGAGCTAAAATAATTGAACTGGCATTTCCTTTCAAAGCGGTAGCAAATATCACTTTAGGGTCTGCAATAGTACCGGCTACTCCTCCGGTGGAAACGGTAAAGATTCCCAGGATTTTATTTGCACGGTTTAACTGTAAGCTTACACTATTGAATGGCTATCTTTCACAAAAACAGATCATCTAATAATACCTCATTCTGTATTAGGCCTGTTTTATAGCTGTTTGTCTTTGTGCCGAAAGTGGTAACCATAACCAGAAATAATGTTTTCAATGTTTTTGTCTTTTGTTTAAATACAGTAAGCTTTCGTTCTAATTCCGTAGCATAAGTCTTATCAATGATAAACTCACTGGTTGAGAATTTCAATTCACATATACTGATGCATTGATCCCGCCGGTCAATAAGTAAATCAATTTGAGCACCAGGTTGATTTTTCCCTGGTACATAACGCCATGCTGATTCTTCTGTATATACTCCTGATATTCCAATTGCCTTTTTAATTTCTTTTATATGCTTAAGGCAGACACTTTCAAATGCTGTCCCGCTCCAGCTTCTCCATGATGGAGTGGTTGATAATTTAATCCAGGTACCCTCTCCGGTAGCGCGGGTATTTTCCATAAATTTAAGATGGAATCGGGAAAACTCATCAGACAATTTATAAATGCTATCCCTTACATTCTTTTCAAATGGGACATAAGAAGTTATAAAACCAGATTCCGTAAGTTCTTCAATTATCTGTGTTGTACTGCCCCCATCCGGTAATTTGCAGGTACTTATAATTTCTTTTCTGGTCAATCCGGATGGTTTTCCTGCCAAAGCCCGTACAATATCTATGTGTTTATCGGCTTCTTCGAAAAGTGATTGATAGAGATTTTTAAATTCTCCCTGTAATCCCCCGTCTTTTGTGAAGCATATTTTATCAATATTCTGAGCTGCACTTCTTCCAGGTCGTATTTCCTTTAAATATTGTGGAATTCCTCCCATTGCCATATAAATTTCCATAATCTGATAATGATCAAGATTGACATTATTAGATTTCAGATACTCACGGGTCTCTGTAAGGGTAAATGGTAGCAGCCTGATTTTTTTGGTTAGCCTATTATGTAGCCCTCCTTTATTTCGCACAACTTTTTTTATCATCCAGGAAGCAGCAGATCCGCAAATGGCTAAAATCAGATTGTCCTGCTTTGTTCCCCATGAATTCCAGAAGTATTCAAATGCAGGCAGAAAGCCTGACCGGTTTGAATTTAACCAGGGAAACTCATCAAGAAAAATAACACACTTTCTTTTTTTTAATAGTGGTTCTGCATAGTTCTTTAGCATCTGGAATGCCTGAATCCAGTTTTGGGGTACAGAAGGAGGAACTGGCATTTTAAGATGCTCATTAAGTGCGTCGCTGAAATTAGTTAGCTGCGCTTTTAATACGGCATTATGTACTCCTGAAAGTTCGAAAATTAACTGCTTTTCAAAAGCTTTACGAATAAGGTATGTTTTTCCGACTCGCCTTCTTCCATAGACTGCTATAAACTCTGCTTCAGATGAGTTTAACGTGGTTTTCAAGATTTCGAGTTCCTCTTTTCGTCCAATAATTGCGCCCATGTTTTAATCAATTCAGCTGTAACTATACAAATATACATACTTGCAGCTGATTTAAAAATTATCAACCCGGCTGTAACTGGTTATTAAGGGATACTTACAGCTAAGTTGATTCATATATCTCGGCTTATATATTCTTTAAAGGAAGTTTTGATGAAAGTAATTATTGTATGTACATTCATAAGATAATCGGAATATTTCCGATTATCTTATAGGTTTTTTACAGTTCCTCATAGATTTCAATCAGGCTATTCAAAAGTACACAGCTCAACCGCTGACGCATCAAATTTTATTATCTGTCCTGAAAGATTATAAACGGCCTAATGATAAAATTCATGAATTGCTAAAAAGCGGCATGCTGCAATCTATTAAGAAGGACTGTATATAGCCGGCGCATCAGTTAGTTCACAAAAGCCAGAACATTTTCTTCTCGCTAACCACATCCTAGGCCCTAGTTATGTTTCATCAGACGCGGCTTTGTCTTATCATGGTTTAATACCCGAACGAGTATATGAAACTTCCTGTGTGACAACTAAGGCTTCACGTAAATTTTCTACGCCAATGAGGATGTTCACTTATACCAACCTACGGCTACCTTATTATGCATTCGGTATTCAACAAGTAAGGTTATCTGATCAACAAAATGTAATGATAGCTTCACCCGAAAAAGCATTGTTTGATAAAATAGTTAGGACCGATGGGGGAATGTTAAGAAGGCATAATTCTGGTGAATCTGAGATGATGCGGGTTTTAAACCCGCTTTTATCAGGAAGTTCGGGATGCGCATGTTAATATCCCGAACAGCGGTTTATAGCGAGCCTGGAACCATCTGGGGCTTGCTAAATTCCCAGCACCCATCTCACATCAAAAGCATCGATTACCTCAACTAGAATTTGTTCCTGGTTCGATGTTGAAGTTAGAGGCATTTTTCCTGTTTTCAATTTTTTCATGAGTACCTTTCTATCATCTGCATTTTGGCACCGCAGAAACGCAGAAAGATAGTTTCCGATTTTTCTTCCTTCGTTGTGCACCAGGTCCGAGCCGTAGATAGCTATACTATCAGAAACTAATGAGCCACTTATGACGGGTTTTATTGTGAAACCATGTACTTCTTTGTCGAAAGTTTCAAAATGAAGTGTGCCGCCAAAGCAAATCTGGTAAAATGTAAGTGCTTTTTTGCAATTCCCCGAAAACGTTATGAAGACCCCGCTCGTCAATTTATCACTACTTTGAACTAGTATAAGGAATTATGCATCCGGTATCTCAGGCTCAACCAGTTTTTTCATTTTATCCAGGGATTCCTGCCAGCCTAAATAGCACATTTCAACCGGTATGACATCAGGGATACCAGTTTGTACGACTTTAAGTTCGGAACCACAGGAAACCTTAGTCAGCCATATAGTCGTTATCATTTCTCCTGGTAAATTGGAGTCGTCAAACCTGTCGCTGTATTTAATAAGCTCGTTAGGTCTTATCTCTAAATACTCCCCGCCAAATGAATGGCCATTCCCGGTACTGAAATTGAAAAAGGTCATCTTAAACCTGCCACCTACCTTAAAATCCATTTGCTGTATCTCGCATAGAAAGCCATAAGGTGGCAGCCAGCTTGAATGTGCTATTGGGTCGGAAAAAGCACGAAATACCTTCTCAGGGCTTGCCTGAATTATCCGATGCAATGAAACCATGTTATCTTTCATTTTTTTGAAGTTTATTTGATTCGATTCTTTTCTTTCATTTTTGTTTTCTCCTCGTTCTCCTTTTTCCTGAATGCCACAATTTCTTTTATCAGTTTTACAGGCAGGGGCTTATTCAATGGAAATTGGATAACTGATTTACTTGTTTTGTACCCTTCCAGATCAGCCTCAAAATGTTCCCAAAAAGCCTTGGTAAAGGGATATGATAAGGAGATGTGTTTAGGAAATGCACAATAATATATCAGGTAACCATTATATTTGAAGCAGGGTATCTGATAACTAATGCTTTCTTCTGCGTCCGCTGCCACTTTATGAATGATTTTCCTGATCGTTTGCATTCTTTCCAAGGATTCACCATTAAATACCTGGTGGTATTCATCAATCGTTTGATAATTTGTTTTAGCCATTATTCCGGATCTTGTTACTATAAATGTAAGAAACGGCAAGAATACCCAGGAAGACAAGCGGCATCAGCATAAATCCAATGTTTTGATCTACAAATGCATGGCTGATCACTGCAAAGATTAAATTAAATGTAAGTCCTGCATATGCCCATTCTCTCATTCTGGCGGGTATTTTAGGATAGGAGATCGCTATTACACCAAGTACCTTGCAAATGATGAGGGTATAAGCGAAGTAATCAGGATAGCCGAGGGGTTTTGTACCTGCAGTTACATAGTCTGGCATAAACAAAATGGTGCTAAGTGGCATTACCCCTTCCCAAAGGATGATGATAGCAGTAGTTACCCAAAAGATTATTTTATTCTTTCTCATCTCATTTAAATATTTAGTTATTGATGATCACTTGTTCTCTACATACTTCACAAAATTGTTTAAAATAGCCTGCCATCCCTGTCTCTGAAGTGCGGGGTCATTCTCTGTTTCTGCGTCAAAAGTTGTTGTGACCGCAGTTTTGTTGTCTTTTTCCTCAAACAACGTTGTGGCCGTTCTGCCGTCTGCCAGGGTATAAGCAATTTCCTTATACAATTCAACTTTGTTATAGGTGCCTTCGAAATCGAAACCCACACTGGCATCTTTAGCCTCCATCCTGTTTTTAAACTTGCCGTTTACCCGAAGGTCGTTTTCGCTGCTGGTAGTATGCCAGCCTGGGTCTGCGGTATTCCATTGCATAATGTCGGCCGGGGTATTCCAGGCCTCCCATACTTTTTCAAGGGGAGCATTAATGCTTGCTTCTACCTTAATTTTTTGTTCGTTCCGCCATGCTATCTATAATTTTAATTATAATTACATTACAAAGATGCTACAGGATCAAAATCCTGGGCTATTGTAAAAACGACAAGTTTAGGGGTGAATTACGACAATGCTTGCGTATCTTTAATTTAGATAAATGTTATGCAAATTTCAGTTTTCGTTCCGCAGTATGGCGTAATAGAAGCTATTACGCCAGCATTCAGGACCTTTAACACGGCCAATGAGTTTCTAACTGTATTTGGTAAAGAGCCCATATTCAAGGTAGAGTATGTTGGCTTAAACGAATATGTACCTGCTAACAATGGCGAATACATCGTAAAAACAGACAGATTGCTCAAAGATGTTAGCCATACCGATTTGCTCATAATACCCCCTACTTTTGGGAACACCGACGATGGGATACAGGCCAATGCAGAAGCAATCCCTTATTTCACGAAGCTCCACGAAAAAGGCGCCAGCCTTGCAAGTTTGTGTATAGGTGCTTTCCTGCTCGCGGAAACCGGCTTGTTAAATGGGAAAAAGTGTTCCACCCATTGGGCACATATAAACGAGTTTAGACAAAAGTACCCGCTGGTAGATGTAGAAGATGGGGCTGTCATTACAGAACAGGACAACATTTATAGTAGCGGCGGGGCAAGCAGTCTATGGAATTTAATATTATACCTGCTTGAAAAATTTTCAGATAGAGAAACGGCTGTGATGATTTCCAAATATTTTGCTTTAGATATTGGCAGAGATAGCCAGTCTCAGTTTGCCATTTTCAAGGGACAGAAAAACCATGGAGATGCCGATATTCAAAAAGTACAAGAATATATAGAAAAGAATTATGAAGGTAGGATCACCGTAGACGATTTGGTAAACCTCATAAACTTAGGTCGCAGAACTTTTGAGAGAAGGTTTAAGGATGCAACAACCAACACGCCCATCGAGTACATGCAACGGGTAAGGATAGAAGTAGCAAAGAAATATTTTGAAACTTCACGGAAGAATATTACTGAAGTAATGTATGGGGTGGGTTATACCGACACCAAAGCATTCAGGGATATCTTCAGGAAGATAACAGGCCTCACGCCAATCGAATACAGAAATAAGTTTGCTAAAATTGCTAAAGAGGTAAGATTTGCCGATTAGAATGATATAAGCGAATGCAAATATTAGGTAATCGGGTATTCCTGTCTCAGGTCCCTTTCTAATTGCGCAAAGGGCCTGGCTTCACCAACCCTCTATAAAAAATGCATCACATATACATATTGTCTGCCGATAGACGACGTGCGGGTTTTGTATGTGTCAAATCATTGTCTATTTTTCCAAATACCTGGTTTATTATCAGTTAAAAACTTACATTAGTGTACATGTGCTCCCAAATAAGCTTTATTGGCATATGATTGGGAGGCTTATGCTACTTTACGTAGAATTGCCAGGAACTTGGGTTAATATCACGGGCTTGCGGGTTTAGATTGTAAAAGTTCGTGATAAACTCAACGCGCGAATCTGAATGTGATGTGATTATAGAAATGGGCCTGATTGTTGCGATGCTTATGCTGCTGTTCGAGGTCTTATAATACCGCTGATAAAAGAAGAGCGATATCTTTAATTTCTATCTAAACCAAAAAGCGTTTTTTATGAAAAAGTATAAAATTGCAGTTATTGTAGGAAGTCTTCGTAAAGAATCCTATAACCTTAAAACAGCTAAAGCATTGATAGCGCTTGCGCCAGAATCATTATCGCTTGAAATCTTAAACATAGCCGGTCTTCCGATGTTTAATGAAGATCTGGAAGCAAACCCACCAAAAGAATGGGTATCATTCCGGGAGCAGATCACCGCAGCGGATGGACTACTTTTCCTCACACCTGAATATAATCGCTCCGTGCCCGGTGTCTTAAAAAATGCCGTTGATGTAGGCTCTCGCCCTTATGGAAAAAACTCCTGGGACGGGAAGCCAGCAGCTATAGTGAGTGTTTCCATTGGCAACATTAGCGGCTTCGGCGCTAACCACCATTTGAGACAATCGCTGGTTTTTGTTAATGTCCGCACTATGGCTCAACCTGAAGCGTACATTGGGGGAGCTGCAGGGCTTTTTGACGACCAGGGTGACCTGACAAACGACTCAACAAAAAAGTTCCTAAAAGGCTTTATGGGCGCTTTTGAAAAATGGGTTGATACGAACGCGCAGAGATAGATGTAGCCTTGTTTACATAGCCCATCCTATTCATAAAAAAGAGTCTGAAGACATGCGATAAGCCGCATGAAAGGTATAAT
>CAZFQV010000050.1:0-10666 GCA_964521175.1 uncultured Sphingobacterium sp. | reverse complement strand
ATCAAACCATTCTCGTAGATTTTTGGCTGCGTAGAATGTATCAAATTTCCATTAAGGTCAAATAAATAAAGATCCACTCCGTTCAGGTCAGCATAGTTATTGAAAGCGAGGTCTGTCTGCTCACTGCTTGTTAGAATAACGTCTTTGCTTAGCTGTCTGTTGATTCCCACGGAGATCTTGTTGATCTGGCTCATCACCGTTTCTTCCTGCTGCTCTCTGTACTGTCGGCTTATATTATAAAACGTAATGATACCAGTAATAGCCAAGGTTATCACTACTGCCGAAACCATAGAAAACTGGATCCTTGTTTTATACAACATCCGGTTAGTGGTAATGAGATAAGTCCAGCGAAAGTTCCTGAAACTGATATTGTAATTATGGATACTGTTCCATAGCCGGTGAAGCAAATAAACAGTAATCATAAAGAAGATCATGATGAGGAAAATCAAAGATACCGAGGCAAGTTGGTTGAAAAGGGTATCCATTTCTTTGCTGAGGATGATCAGCTTACGCGGGCTAGGCTGATATACCAGGTGGCTATATTGCCGGTCATTTTCATAGTTTCTGACAAATACAAAATCATTGACACGACCCTTAAACTCATTGTTCCGGAGATTATACACATACCTACCATGTTGGTTTAATAACTTATCGTCGTGATAATACGCATAAGAATAATCCTTAAGCTGAACATCTTCTTTAATATTGCCGTCCACTAATAGTCTAGGGAAGGAGTCCATTTGCTCCAGATGCTTGGTCTTTAGCTCCAAGACCAATGTGCCAACCACATCAGAGCCATCGCTTATGGGTAGTAAAGCGAAATAATGCCAAACGCCGAATGTGTTATTCCTTCGATAAAAATAATCAGACACCTTCACAGAGCCTTTTAAAACAAAATCCTTGAATGCAGAGAGGGGAGGGCTTCCCCTTCCAGCAACAACCGCCTGTCCCTGGCTATTATACTCGTACGCATCAAAATCATATCTGGAGAGATAACCGGCCATATATAGCTTGGCGAGCCTGTTATTCAGGGCAGCCTGACTAGCCAGGGGATTTTTAAAATAATCGATGATAAGTGAATCGTGGAGGATTTCTTTCTCAATATTATAAAACAAGAGTACGGCGTTCGGATCCGTGGACGAATCCAGCTTAGCAATAAGCAATTTCCGATTCTCGCGCTCCCGAAGAAACTGAAAACGAGAAAGCTTAATGGATCCTATGACTGCAAAAATGAGAAGGCAAATTATAATCACACCTGGATTAAACTTCTGCTTATAACGATAGAACGCCCATCCCAATATCAACGGAATCGTCGCAAAAAGAAGAAAGAAAAGAGTAAAATCGGAGAAAAACAGCTTATATAGAAATCCTAAGGTCAAGACAAAGCCAAATAATAGAAGTCGTTCCCGATTTCGCATGGGCAGTGAATCTGATATCACCAGACCCGTATCTATCAGCAGGAATATATTCAATATTGAAAAGCAAAAAATAATAATCCCCAGCCAGCTCAGCCAATTCGCGTTAAGAACATCAGTAACATCAAAGTTGATGTTTGAATTAGCAATCAAACCAAAGAATAATTCATTGGTGGCAAAAACTGTTAGCCAGATGATAATGACAGTGGCAATAAAAACGAAGTATGCAAAAACCTTGCTGACGGGTAATCGCCATCTTATTAACTGTAGACGGAATGAATGAATAAATACAATGATCCAAGTAAAAGCAAGCACGTTCAGCAGGAGCTCTGCGATAGAGGGAGAAAAATAGTTTGATGCATAGTTCTTAGGGTTAAACACCTCCAATTCGAAACGAGTGGCAAACCATCGGAATCTGAGGTCAAGCAGTCTGAAACCTACAACGCCGGCTGCCAGTAATAAAATGGCCCACCAGACTGATCCTCTATTGGCCAGCGAAATACTAATATTGGAAAGAAATGCCAGGGCAAAAACTACTGAAAGAATCCACATCCATAATTCCGTGGAGACATGTGCATTATCGTGGAAACCAGGTTTAAGTTTTACCGAAAAGAGGTATTTACCATCTATACTCCGGATATTATATACATCATGATCATTCAGGCTTGCTATATTCAGATCGTTGGAGACGATGAGCTCATTCGAAAACTCGTTCCTGAGGTATTCATTTTGATAAGAATACTTAGTCATCACAGGTATGTAACAGACGACGGAAGAAGTACCCCACGATTTCTTTATAGCCTCATAGTAACCATTATCCCAATGAATAAAGGTAGATCCCTCCTTGAGCAGGCTGTCGGTTTCTAAAATAATGCTGTTCCCATTCCAGAATTGCGGCTGACCGCCTTCAAACGTCTGTAGATAGATATTCCTTTTTTCACCGATCTCGGAAATCACATATCTCGCCTGGTCGGTATTTTCGGTAATATTACGGAGCAGGTCTCTGGAATTTGGGCCTTCTAGGAAATGCTTAATAAACTGCTCTTTGTTATGCAGACGGCGTTCGATTTTCCGCCCGTCAAAGTTGAGGGTCTCTGATTTATCAAAAGTTATATTAATCGTTATTGCAGTACATGCAAAGCCGATAGCAAGTAGAAACAATAATAGCCGAATCTTAACATTCCCGCTCAAGAGTGATCGATTTAAATACAATAATAAAAGGATCCCCGCCCGTAAGGACCCTGTTACCTAATAAAGAATGAGGATTCTATTTCAGTGAGGCTGATAAAGTTTCAACACTGCGATCGACTTTCTTTACAAGGCCCCGCAAAACACTTCCCGGACCTACTTCAGTAAACGATGTTGCACCATCATGCAGCATCTTTTCGATAGTTTGGGTCCAGCGGACAGCTCCCGTAAGCTGAGCGATTAAATTATGCCTGATAACGGCTACATCGCGGTAGGGCTTGGCATCAATATTCTGATACACCGGACAAATAGGCTCATGAAACTCCGTTGCTTCTATCGCTGTCTGCAATTCTGCACGTGCAGATTCCATCAACGGGGAGTGGAAAGCACCTCCGACATTCAATTTTAACACTCTTTTAGCGCCCGCTTCAGTGAGCAATTCACAAGCTTTGTTCACTCCCGCAATTGTTCCCGAGACTACCAGCTGACCCGGACAATTATAATTGGCAGGCACAACCACATCACTTATACGCTGACAGATATCCTCTACAGTAAAATCATCCAGGCCCAGAACGGCTGCCATACCTGAAGGCTGGATCTCACATGCTTTTTGCATCGCGTTGGCACGGGCACTAACCAGTGTGAGCCCATCTTCGAAAGATAAAGCATGCGCAGCGACCAAGGCCGAAAACTCCCCAAGCGAATGACCGGCGACCATGTCCGGTGTGAAATCAGAACCGAGCTCCATAGCCAGAATCACTGAATGTAGAAATATTGCAGGCTGGGTAACCCGGGTTTGCTTCAAAGCATCATCGCTCCCGTTAAACATAATATCAGTAATCCTGAAGCCCAGGATATCATTGGCCTTCTCAAACAGGCCCCTCGCCGCTTCAGAGTGATCATAAAGATCTTTACCCATTCCTGAAAATTGGGCGCCTTGCCCGGGAAATATATAAGATTTCATCAGATTCTTGACTATAGTTTACTCTTAGACAGATTTAACTCAAATTTGAATCAATTAGTTTTAGAAATTCACTCCTGGTGGTTTCATTAGCGAATTCACCTGTAAATGCCGACGTGGTAGTAACTGAATTCTGTTTCTGAACACCCCTCATCGACATGCAAAGATGCCTGCACTCAATGACCACCGCTACGCCTGCCGGGTGAAGCGTGTTCTGAATGCAATCCCTTATCTCATTGGTCAGTCGCTCTTGAACCTGAAGGCGCCGTGCAAATGCATCGACAACCCTGGGAAGCTTACTGAGTCCGACGATATACCCTTTGGGAATATAGGCGATATGAGCTTTCCCGAAAAACGGCAACATATGATGCTCACACATGGAAAATACTTCAATATCCTTAACCACCACCATTTGACTGTATTCTTCTTTAAACATAGCCGACTTTAACACTTCATCAGGTTTCAAATCATACCCATGTGTCAAAAACTGGAGCGCTTTGGCGACTCTCTCCGGCGTTTTAAGCAAGCCTTCACGAGATGGGTCTTCTCCAAGATCTGTTAGTATCGATTGATAATGAGATGCGATTCGGGCAATCCTGGCATCGTCATATCTATCAATCTTAACATAGCCATCAATCTCTTCTTCACTATTTGAGTTATTATTTATATTCATAAGGTTGTTTATTATTCTCCGAAGTATTCTACGTAATTATTCTCAGTTTCACATAGTTTAATCGAATGCAATTTGGCTCCGCGCGCTTCAATAGGTGCTTTCAGCCGGTCAAAAATTGTTACGGCAAGCACTTCTGTAGTTGCCATCCTGCCCTTCATAAAGCTGACGTCGAGGTTAATATTCTTATGATCCAGATGACTGGTAACATAAGTGTGTATAATCCTCTTAAGCTCTTTCAGGTCTATCACAAATCCTGTGTCGGCATTTATTTCTCCCTTAGCGGTAACAAAAAGTTCATAATTATGCCCATGCCAGTTAGGATTGGAACATTTTCCGAATATCTCCAGATTCTGCTCCTCAGTCCATTCTTCACGAAAAAGCTTATGTGCCGCATTAAATCTCTCTCTCCGAGTAATATATACCATTTTAGTAAATTAAAATGTAAATATACTCAAACTAAAACATGCCTTAAGTACAAATTAAGCGTTTTACGTAACTTTGCACGATGAGAATATTGCTGGTTGCCGCTACGCTAACCGAAGTAGAGCCGTTTCGACTGCTTTACCCTGGTGTGAGCGAATCAATGGAGGTTAATATCGGAAAGCACCAAGTCAAACTTCTGATAAGCGGTGTGGGAATGGTAGCCACCGCCTATGCGCTGGGACGGCAGCTGCAAAGCCCATGCGATCTGGCGATAAATTTGGGTATTGCGGGTAGTTTTAACTCCACTCTCCCTATCGGGGAAGTGTATGCAGTGGGGAAAGATACTTTTGCAGAGTTTGGAGCGGAAAATGGGGGCGACTTTTTGTCTGCCAGCCAAATGGGACTGGGAAAGGATACATTTTTCCCATATCCCCAGGCAGATTTCCCGATAGAGGGCTTAAGGGAGGTGGATGCCATAACAGTTAATAAAGTCCATGGAAATAATTCTTCGATAAAAATGGCAATCGACAGGTTTAACCCGCAGATCGAAAGTATGGAGGGTGCGGCATTTTTTTATGCCTGTGATCAGGCAAAAGTGGGCTGCATACAAATAAGAGCGATCTCCAATTTCGTGGAAAAGCGTAACATCGATAACTGGAATATTCCTCTTGCCGTTAAAAAACTGAATGAAACCGTCATTAAATTACTTGAGCAATGAAGCTAAGCCTTGGTTTTTCACCTTGCCCCAATGATACCTTTATTTTCGATGCCTTAATCCATCACAAAATAGACACCGAGGGACTAAGCTTTGACGTTTCCTATGAAGATGTCGAAAGTCTGAATCAAAAAGCATTCAAAGCAGAGCTTGATATCACTAAATTGAGTTATCATGCCTATAGCCATCTCACCAACGATTATGTATTGCTGCATGCAGGCAGTGCGCTGGGCTTTGGCGTGGGGCCTCTCCTGATATGTAACGATCCCGAGATCTTAAAAATGGAGATAGAACGACTTGATTCGAAGATTTCTCAAATGAAAATAGGAGTTCCGGGAAAATACACCACTGCAAATTTCCTGTTAAATTTAGCTTTTCCGAATGTCCGGAATAAAATAGAAATGCTCTTTTCGGATATTGAACCGGCGCTCCTCAATAAAAACATCGATCTTGGTGTAATTATCCATGAAAACCGATTCACCTACCAGGATAAAGGCCTGCTTAAGGTTTTAGATTTAGGAGAATATTGGGAAAAACTAACCTCCTGCCCCATCCCCTTAGGCGGAATAATGATCAGGAGAGAGTTGCCCGAAGAAATAAAGCAAAAGGTGAACAGGCTCATCCGGAAAAGTGTCGAATTTGCGATTCGGAATCCGCTTTCAGCTCTGGAATTTGTCCGTTCACATGCTCAGGAAATGAGCAATGAAGTGA
This sequence comes from uncultured Sphingobacterium sp., assembly GCA_964521175.1. Lineage (GTDB taxonomy): Bacteria > Bacteroidota > Bacteroidia > Sphingobacteriales > Sphingobacteriaceae > Daejeonella. The sequence goes on along the minus strand of CAZFQV010000050.1, from coordinate 4,580 downwards.
TGTACAGACATATTGAACTCTATGTAAACAAATATTCGGTCGACCTGGGACAGGAGGGCCGTCAGGCTGTGCGTACTTTCTTCCAGGAGGCTTTAAAAAGAAATATTATTCCTGCCACAGAACAAAATATATTTTTATAATACTAAAAAAATCCATCAATATGATCGTTATTACTGGCGCTGCAGGATTCATAGGAAGTTGTCTTATTCAGAAACTAAACGACGAAGGCTTTTACGACCTGGTTCTGGTTGATGATTTTTCTAATTCAAAGAAAAACAAAAATTTTGAGGGTAAACGTTTTGCCAAGCAGATCGAAAGAGATGTATTCCCGGAATGGCTGAAAGGCAAACAGCTCCACGTACAATTCGTCTTTCATATTGGCGCCCGCACAGATACTACGGAATGGGACAGGGAGCTTTTTAACAGACTAAACCTCGATTACTCTAAACAGATCTGGAACATCTGTACAGAATTTGGCATCCCATTGGTATATGCGTCTTCTGCGGCAACCTACGGACTTGGGGAGCACGGATATGATGATGATGAATCCAGGATTCATCTGCTTAAACCGCTGAACCCCTATGGCGATTCTAAAAATGATTTTGACAAATGGGCTCTTCATCAAAATAAAAAGCCTTATTTCTGGGCGGGATTGAAATTCTTCAATGTATATGGCCCCAATGAATACCATAAAGGCCGGATGGCCTCGGTGGTTTATCATACCTTCCACCAAATCCGCGAAAGCGGAAGCATGAAATTATTCCAATCACACCGACCTGATTTTAAAGATGGTGAGCAAATGCGCGACTTCATCTACGTAAAGGATGTGACCGATGTTTTATTTTTTTTGATGCTGCACAGAAAAGATTCGGGCGTATATAATTTGGGATCCGGTAAGGCCCGGACTTTCATGGATTTGGCTACACTAACCTTCAAGGCCTTAGGTAAACCGGTGAACATCACTTTCATTCCCACCCCGGAAGATATTCGTGAAAAATATCAGTATTTCACCGAAGCAAAAATGGATAAACTATTCTCTATCGGCTATACCCGGAACTTTTTCACGCTCGAACAGGGTGTTGAAGATTATGTAACAAATTATCTTGCAAAAGACGAATACCTATAAGCTGTCTTTTATACTCAAGGAGTTCCTGACACTGAAGCGGGACGACAATGCGGAAGCTATCAAGGACACTAACAGAACGGTACCGAAAACTATCACAAAATCCATCGCTTTAATCCCAATAGGGTAAGCATCGACCATCATGTTGGTCCCGGCCATGCGGATAAAGCCAAATCGCTGCTGAAGAAAGCAGAAAATTAGTCCGGATGCCATACCCAGTACACATCCAATCATAGAGATCATCATTCCTTCGATAAAGAATATACTGCGTATCAGATCACTGTCGGCACCCAAGCTGCTAAGTACTGCAATGTCCTTTTTCTTATCGATCACCAGCATTGTCAAAGAGCCGATAATATTAAATATTGCGATGATCAGAACGAAGGTCAGGATGAGAAATATCGCCCATTTCTCAGAATTTAAAATCTTATAAAGAAGTTGGTTTTGCTGACTACGATTCTTGACCAGAAAATCCTTCCCTAAGATGTCGCTGATATCCTTCTGAAACTTATTTACCGATACGTTCTGTTTCAGGTTAACCTCGATCAACGAAACTCCATGCTCCTCATCCAGAAGCCGGCGTGCAAACCCTAGCGGAACGACCATCATATTATCAAATTCCTGCTGTACAGAAAATACACCGACGGGATGAATACTAAGCACATTGAATTCATCGACAGGGTTAATGGAGTTTGCGGCACCCTTTCTCGGCGAGTATACATCGAGATTCATAAAATCGTCTTGGAGGTTTACAGAAAGGTGATTCTGAATGCCCGAGCCGATTACTGCCAAATCTTCATCCTGATGTCTAAGTATAAAATTTCCTTCCGACATTGCTGAATCCAAACTTTCGCGACCGTTAAGATAACTATCGTCAACGCCCTTTACGAGTGCGATTGACTGAGCTGCACCGTACCTGATCAGGGCCTTTTCCTGCAAAACCTCACTGTAATTTACAACCCTTTCATCATTCTTGATTAATTGTAGTCGAGGATCTGAGGGATCAAAGGTCTTACCCGCAGCGGCTTCGATTCTAAGTTCAGGACTGAACGTATTGAACATCGATAATACGATATTTTCAAAACCGTTAAAAACAGAAAGTATAATAATAAGGGCAACACTCCCAACAAATACCCCCAGCATCGAAATTCCCGAGATGATATTTATCGCGTTGACCGATTTTTTTGAAAAAAGGTATCTTCTGGCTATATAATAAGAGGTATTCAATCCTTTGTATGAAATCTCAACCGGTACGGTTAAGAAAGGGGTTAAATTCTTTTTCAAATCCAACCAGAGTAGACTGGCCATGACCAGGGTAAACCCGGCAATCATCAGGCAACTTAAATATCTTCTCCCGGATACTGCGGATTAGCTGTTCATGATTTCCGCCGGGAAGATCTGTTCGACCGATACTCTGATAAAACAAAACATCTCCACCAATTAACAAATTATCCTGCCTGTTATAAAAGCAAAGGTGAGCCGGGGAGTGGCCTGGAGCAAAGATCAGCTCAAGTTCGCTTTTCCCAAAGTTTATTACGCCGCTTTCGGCAAGATAAACTTCCGGCAAGGGTGAAACTTCATAGCGGATACCCATCTGCGGGGCATAAGCAACTACCGCATTCAACATAGCCTCTTCGCCTTTATGAAAGCGCGGCAGAAGACCGTAGGTATCAAATATGAATTTATTCCCCAGGACGTGATCAATATGACAATGGGTGTTAAGAAGAAGTACAGGCTTGAGCTTTTCAGCGGCTATATACTTTAATACCTCATTTTGCTCATCCCCCGTATACATCCCGGGATCGATAATCACACATTCACGGCTCTCATCAAAAAGCAGATAAGTATTTTCCTGGTAAGGATTGCAGACAAAAGATTTTACCTCTACCATAATTACAAAAGTACCAAAATTCTATATGCAAAGACTGCTCCCTTATTTAAAATCAGGATTATCCCGGGTAAGTCTATAAATCATTATTGCTGCCCGCTGGATCAATAGTGGAAATTCTTTAAGGTTAATCGTTTCACCGGGCCGGTGTGCTCCGTTTCCGGAGGCTCCCATCCCGTCTAGCGCATCTACATATTCTGCAATGTCAGAAATATCACCCGCTCCTCTGGAACCTGGGTCGCCGGCGAGGGTAGGCCCTATTCCCATGTCTTTGGTAACTCCGTCTAAGAGCTTCACCAAACTATAATTACCGGCAGTAGGCTCCATTGCAGGAAGGCCGTCTGAGAATGAGATAAATGCGGTTGTTCCATTAAGACTTTCAGCTACGATCTCCCGCATTTTCTCTCTTGCCCTGTCTCTCTGCTCTGCCGAGATATACCGAAGATCACCTGCGACATAAGCAACAGGGGAGATGATATTCGTTTTACCGATCGCCTCCAGCGTTGCATTGGCAGGATCAGCTTTGACCTCCGATCCTCCGCTTATCATACCTGGGTTAAAGGTCAGATATTTCTCGTTACCTAGCCGGGTACGGAAATCATTGATAATTCTGGCAGCCTCATAAATCGCTCCATAGCCCGCACCATTACCGAAGATACCAGCTGAGTGGCCTGTTTTAGCCTTTATATTCAATACCCATCCGCCAATTCCTCTACGAGCTACCGCCACGGTATGCAAGCCTTCGGCGCCCTCAAATCCCAGCGCAATTTCTGTGGTACGAGCTCTTTCAATAAAGTCTTTGCGTGCTACCGCATGCGGATGGCCTGAGCTTTCTTCGTCACCAGTAAAATAAGCAATGATGTGGGTATTTTTTAACAGGCCTAAAGATCCAAGTGCCTTCAGAGCACTAATCATCACCACATCCCCGCCCTTCGTATCAACTACACCCTGACCTGTTGCTGTGGAATCGTTGAGCTTGGTATATGGAGTAAAAGCCATGTCTAACTCGAAAACCGTGTCAAGGTGACCCAGCAGGAAAAGGCGTTTGCCCTGGCTCCCCTTTATTGTGGCAACCAGGTGACCCGCCCTCTTAAGCGAATCGGGAAGGCTTACCCATTCGGTATTAAAACCGATCTTGTCCAGTTCCGTCCTATATATCGCCCCAACCTTCTTTACTCCCTCAATATTCAGGGTCCCGCTATTGATATTTACCGACTCAATCAATAGCTGCTGAGACTCAGCCAGGTGTGAATTAATATAGTCGATAACCTTCCTTTCATCCTCATTTAACTGTGCATATGTAGGATATGCCATTAAAAGTAACAGAATAGCAAATAGATTCTTCATCAGTTTTTCCATTTAAAAGTTTTGATCATGACGTCAATATCCTCTTTTATAAAGTCAAGGACAGGCTGAATAGAATCCAACCGGGGTTGTTCATTGAAATATAATGCGCCTCTCAGATAATGCCTGGTACTATCTGTCAAAAAGAACTGCACCGAGGAAGCTGCATTACCGTCAATGACGTAATATATACCGTAAACATCCTTATCAGGATAAGATATTTTG
>CAZFQV010000049.1:0-10678 GCA_964521175.1 uncultured Sphingobacterium sp. | reverse complement strand
TGGAAGCCGACCGGATCTCGAACCTGAGTATGGATCCGAAAAAGGTAGAGAGTGAACGGGCCGTGGTGCGCTCTGAGCGGAGCACAGGACTAGAAAATTCACCATGGCGGACACTTAGTGATGCCTTGAATGCTACCGCATTTCAGGAACATCCCTATCATTGGACAGTGATCGGTTATGAGAGTGATATAAAAAACTGGACGAAGGAAGATCTCGAGAAATATTTCCAGACATATTACGCCCCAAATAATTGTGTTGTGGTGATTTCCGGTGATGTCAAAGCGGAGCAGGTAAAAAAACTCGCTGATCAATACTTCGCGGCTATCCCACGCGGCCCTGAACCCGCCGCTGTTCACCTCAGGGAGCCTCCTCAAAAAGGAGAACGGCGTATTGTTGTAAAAAAGGAGATGCCGACGCCCTACATGATGATAGGTTATCATACTCCGGAAGCGAAACATGAAGATTATTATGCGCTAAGCCTCCTGAGCTCCATTCTTTCCACCGGGAATTCATCCAGGTTATATTCAGCGGTGGTTGATGAAAAGCAGCTTGCTACAATGATTGCCACAGATTTCAGTGAAAGTTTTGACCCCAACCTTTTCCAAATCTATGCCGTGACAGCTGCCGGAGTTAAAGAAAGTGCTCTGGAAGATGCTATTTACGATGAGCTGAACAAAATCATGGAGACTGGGATTACAGACCAGGAATTGCAAAAAGTGAAAAATCAAAAGCTGATGGAATTTTATTCCCAGATCGAAACCATCAATGGAAAATCAAACAACATAGGAACCTACGAGGTGTACTTTGGCGATTACCGGAAAATGTTTGACGCACCCGCCGAATACTCAAAGGTCACTAAAGACGATGTGAAGAGGGTAGCTAATGAATATTTTAAGAAATCCAACCGTACCATCAGTATTTTAAAGTCTAATGTAGAAGACTAAAAGAACAGTATAGAAGACATTAAGACCAATATAGAAGACTAATCTATGAAAATAGTTTCGAAATATATCAGTATTGTATTACTGGCGCTAATTCCGACTGGCACGCTAATAGCGCAGTCGGGGCAGGCGGCATTCAGGCTGCCGCCCTACGAGAAATTCACGCTTCCCAACGGGCTTACAGTTTATTTGATGGAGCAGCATGAGGTTCCGGTAATCAATGTTTCCATAATTGTCCCGGCAGGCGCAATATATGATGCGAATCAGTCGGGCCTTGCATCCTTAACTGCATCCGGCCTGCAATACGGTACCAAAACTTACTCAAAAAGTAAGATTGAGGAGGAGCTCGATTTTATCGGAGCCAGCCTGAGTACCTATGCCACAAAAGAAACCGCTGGTATTTCTTCAAAGTTTGCGTCGAGGGATGCTGATAAGGTTTTCCCGATCCTGAAAGAGGTACTGGCCGATCCAATATTTGACCCGGGAGAATTTGAAAAAGAGAAGAAGCGGGTGCTGACTGGTTTGGAACAAGCTAAACAGAGTCCGAGGAATGTAATTGGATCCTATTGGGATAAATTCATCTATGGGACACATGTGTATGCGCATGCTGTTTCGGGAAGTCCGCTAACCGTATCCAAATTGAGTGCGGAGGATCTAAAGGCATTTTATAAGGCCAACTATTCTCCTGATGGATCTGCTATTTCGGTAGTGGGGGACTTTAATTCCAGAGATATGAAAGTTAGGATCCAATCCCTGTTCGGCGCCTGGGAAAACAGTACTCAGTCGCATAACAGTATGGCAGCGGCGGCCGTTTCACCGCCTGCTCAGGCCCGGGTACTGCTGGTCAATAAAGATGATGCGCGTGAAACTACTTTTATTATTGGAGGCCTGGGGATTCGTCGGGATAACCCGGACTTCGTTGCAATTGAAGTAGTTAATACCGTCTTTGGAGGGCGTTTTACATCCTGGCTGAACGACGAACTGAGGGTAAATTCAGGTCTTACTTACGGTGCAAGCAGTCGGTTTAACCCGCTAAAAAACGCAGGAACATTTACCATTTCTACATTTACAGCGAATAATAACACGGAGGCGACCATAGACAAGGCCTTGCAGGTTTTGGACAGCCTTCATAAAAGTGGCATCAATGAAAATACGCTGCGGTCGGCAAAAAATTACGTGAAAGGGCAATTCCCGCCAAGATATGAAACATCAGGCCAGCTCGCTGGCTTGCTCAATCAGATGTTTTGGTATGGATTTAACGAATCGTATATCAATAATTTCCAGGATAATGTAGACGGACTTACCATCTCGAAAGCCCGGGAAATCATAGACAAATATTTTCCAACAGATAAGCTTCAGTTGGTGCTGATTGGGAAGGCTGAAGATATCAAGAGTATAGCTCAGAAATACGGTCCTGTGGTAGAGAAGGAGATTAAGGCAGATGGATTTTAACCAGGTTGATCCGAGAACTGCTCCCCCTTTTTTATTGCGCAGCCCTTCAAAAGCCTCTCGTTCAACCTGACCTCTGCTGAATAATTATATTGGCGATCCGACATCCCGTCGCTGCATTTTTCTTCGCGGATTTCAATAATGAGTTTATCTCTGGCAGGATTGGTAGATTCGTAACGGTGAATACCACCACTGACCGTCTGTGGAGCATAGAAAAACTCATACACCTTTTCCTGGCCCACATCCTTCAGGATAATACGTCGCTCTTGCGGGATAATATCTACTGACCAAAATGGTTCATTTCCCAGAGCGATGAATTCATAGTTGTAGCATTCCGTGCGGAAGTTTTTAGCTTCTAGCTTTATGATGTCGGTTACGACGAGGACATTTTCGTATTCAGATGCATATCCTAAGCTGGATTTACCCGAAAGATAGCCTTTAACCTCTGCATAGACACTTTCATATGGATAAGATAGGAAACTGGTTGTTTCTTTATATTTATCCCGAAGGTTCGTAAGGCTGTCATTAACCCAGTAAACCGTTTTACTGCCATTACAATCCTGAAAAGTATTTACCTCGTTGCCAAATGTATATAATCCCTCAAAAGTAACGGGTTTAGTGCTTAAAGAACCTGTTTCTGATGGTTTGACTGTTAATGAATCCCTTGTGCCGACAGGTTTTTCAGGACTGCTGCAGGAATGCAATGTCAATATCGCAGAAAATACAAAAATGTAGCGTTTCATGGCTTTTAAATTTAACACGCTCAAAGATGCGATTTTTTATATTTTTGCATCATGACCAAAGAAAACATTACGGATTTAAGGGATAGAATAACATCCCTGAGGAGGCATCTTTGACATCGACAAGAAGTTAGACGATCTCAAAAACGAACAGGATATAGCCCTGAGGCCTGATTTCTGGGACAACTCGAAAGAAGCCGAAAAAGCACTGCAATCTATTAACAACAAAAAGAAGTGGACCGATGAGTTTACTGCGGCAGAAGCTGCGGTAGAAGACGCTCAGGTAATGTACGAGTTTTTTCAGTCGGGCGATGCTACAGAAGCTGACCTGAAAGATCAGTATGATGCGGCCTTAAAAAGGACTGAAGATCTGGAGTTTAAGAATATGCTCAGTTCGGAGGAGGACCAGTTGAATGCTGTAATGCAGATTACTGCAGGGGCGGGCGGTACTGAAAGCTGCGACTGGGCATCGATGCTGTTTCGGATGTATATGATGTGGGCTGAAAAGCACGGCTTCAAAGTTACCGAACAGGATATGCAGGAGGGCGAGGTTGCCGGCATTAAAACTGTGACCATCCAGATTGAAGGCGATTTTGCTTACGGCTATCTCAAGGGAGAAAACGGGGTTCATCGGCTTGTCAGGATCTCCCCTTTCGACTCCAACGCAAAGCGCCACACCTCTTTTGCTTCAGTATATGTTTATCCTCTAATTGACGACACCATCGAGATCGATATCAATCCTGCCGATATTGAATTTGAAACCTTCCGGTCAGGAGGTGCTGGTGGCCAGAATGTGAATAAGGTAGAAACTGCAGTACGCTTATACCATAAGCCGTCGGGTATTATTATCAAAAACCAAGAGTCTCGTTCTCAGCTTCAGAACAAGGAGAATGCTATTCGTTTATTGAAGTCGCAGCTTTACGAGATAGAGTTGCGAAAGCAAATGGAGGCCTCTGCGACGATAGAGGGTAACAAAAAACGAATAGAGTGGGGCTCTCAGATCAGAAATTACGTTTTGCATCCCTATAAGCTGGTGAAGGATCTCCGCACAAATTATGAAACTTCCAATGCCCAGGCGGTGCTGGATGGTGATCTGGATGAGTTCCTGAAAGCATATCTAATGGAGTTTTAGCAGATAGCACAGAGACGGGAACCCGGGGCGGAACTCGTTACGACTGTAGGACCGGTCTGCGGCTTATGCTATTCCGGTTCAGGAAAAATTGCGAGTAACTCTTCCAGTTCGGCAACTTTTTCATGTGCCGACAATTTATCGTAAGAACTGATCAGGTTTCGCAACACTCGTTGGAGGATATCCACATTCGTGCAGGGCTCATAAAAGTGTCGGTTGACTCCAAAGTGGAGCTGTTTTAAAAAAGCGTCTACATCTTTTCGTCCGAAGATGAAGCCCTTATTAAAAGCGTTAATATAGAATAGAATTCTGTTTTCATAGTCTTCTCCGGCCACCTTAATCACATCCTCCTGTTCTTCATCGAGATAAGCCAGGATAAAATGCTGGGGCAGATTTACTCCGTAGATCGGAATATCCAGTTTCTGCGCGATGATGGAATAAATTATGGCGAGTAGAATCTGGTTTCCTTTGCGTGTTTCCAATACCTGACTCATATACGAATTCTGAGGGTCCTGATGATTGGCTGTATTACCGGTAAATCCATGAACACTGTATAGGACATGATTGATGAGTTTAACTTTCTCAACGGCACTCATCTCGTGAGCCATTTGCATCCAGATATCACGTTTTATATCCTCTAGCAGATTTATTATTTTCTGTTCATCAAGGTCTGGATACTGATATTTATTAATAATCAGTATACCCTGTAAAAGGTCAAATGATCCACTGATATGCCATAGCTCCAACTCTCGTTTGATATTGCGGAACTGGATTTTGTGCACAAGGTTTTCAATGCGTTCCTGCAGGATAGTATCCAGAGATTGGGACCAGGCGTCTTCCAGTGGTCGGATTACCTCACTGCCATATGACAGTAGCTTCTCTTCTACGTGTCCGGCAATTTCCATATCGGGATCATCCAGCAATTTGATCAGTGATTCTATTTCCTTTTCGTTCATTTCTTGTACAAATGTAATAAAAAGCGTTTGGCCTCTGAGCTTTACCCTTATCTTTACGGCTTATGCTAAATACCCAACTGGCTGCCAGCTACCTCAGACATTTACTCAATGCTAAAACACGCCATGGCGTTCATTCCCCTTTTGCGTACCGTCTGCTTGACGAAGTTATTTACGATTTTCATGCCAAACCAGAATATGCCGGCATTGAGATGCTGCGTCATGATCTGTTAAAAGACGAGCGAATCCTCACAGTTACTGATTTGGGGGCGGGCTCGCATGTCAATAACAATAAATGGAAGAAGGTTAGTTCAATTGCAAAGAATGCACTAAAGCCTGCAAAGCTGGCTCAGCTGATCTATCGCCTTGCTGCTGATATGCAACCTAAAACGATATTGGAGTTAGGCACCTGTTTAGGACTTACTACCAGCTATCTTGCTAAAGCGGCGCCCGCTGCGCAGGTGATAAGCGTTGAAGGCTGCGCTCAAACTGCCCGTATAGCGGAAGAGAATCTTTCAAAACTGGATATCAACAATGCAGGGGTCCTTATCGGTAATTTTGATGAGATCTTGCCTAAGCTTATTGAAGAAGTCCCGGCGCTCGATCTGGTATTTATCGACGGCAACCACAGGAAGGGGGCTACCCTTGATTATTTTAACTGGTGCCTACCCAAAGTAGGAGAATATTCCATGATGATATTTGACGACATTTACTGGAGCAAAGGAATGAAAGAGGCCTGGCAGCAGATCAAAGTTCATCATGAAGTTACCTTAACCCTTGACTTATTTTGGGTCGGGTTGGTATTCTTCAGAAAAGGCCGGGCAAAAGAGCACTTTCGGATCCGATTTTAGTAACTCCGTCAGTCATTTTTTAACGTCGAGATGGTGACAAATTAATTCTCTATATAAGCTGGTCCGTACAATGCTCTGCCGCTTCTAGTTCCGGTATGCTTCTCATGATCAACGACCATTTCTCCGTTTACAAGCACGTATTTGAAACCCTTTGAATAGGCATGAGGTTGCAGGAACGTAGACATATCGGCTACTTCTTCCTCACTGAATATTACAATGTCGGCGGCATAATCCGGCAGAAGCAGGCCGCGGTCTTGCAGTCCAAATTTCTGGGCTGCAAGAGAAGTCATTCTTCTGATAGCTTCTTCAATTGGAATCACCTTTTCGTCTCTGACATATTTGCCGAGTACCCTTGCATTAGTGCCGTATCCACGTGGATGAGGCATGCCTTGCCCGAAGATGCGTATTCCCGCATCTGCTCCAAACATGCTGAAAGGATATTTCATGATGTTTTTTACGTCCTGTTCGTTCATGCCATTATATACCATTTGAGCCCCTCCTTTTTCGATCATATCCATAATAGTTTCTGCTTCATCATCTACCAGGGCCTTTCTTCCCATGAGTAGATTTATTTCTGAAATATTCTTTCCATTCAGACTGGTATCCGCCGGATAATTGGCTACTACGGCGTAAGAATAATCAGGAAATTGATAACTGGCAATCTGTTGCAGCATGTCTTTTTTAACCCTGCTGCGGGTCGGAGGGTCTGATAAGCGAATCAGGGTAGAATCCCTGCCGCCGGCGAAAACCCAGTCAGGCAAGCGAATGCCGAGATTGGTGCTGCTGGCGGTATAAGGGTATTGATCGATGGTGACATCCCATCCTTCCTCCCGTGCTTTCTTTACCAGACCCAGGGTGATATCTGATTTTCCCCAATTTGATCTTCCATTGACTTTAAAGTGCGAGATCTGAACAGGGATATTAGCTTCTTTGCCAATGTTAATTGCTTCATCAATTGCCTCTACCACCCCATTCTCTTCATCCCTGATGTGCGAAGCATATACGCCGTGATACTTTGCCGCCGCTTTTGCAAGCGATACAACTTCCTCTGTTTTTGCAAAAGTTCCAGGGATATAGATCAATCCTGTCGACAGTCCCACCGCGCCTTCCCGCATCGCTTTTTCAACAAGTTCACTCATCTGCAGCTGTTCGTCTGCGTTGGGAGCTCTGTTCGCGTGTTCCAATATTTGAGAACGGACTGTATTATGCCCGATAAGGGTTGCAATATTTATAGATGGCCGAATGCTGTCTACCAGATGTAAATATGCACCGATATCCCTCATTGATCCGCCACAATTACCGGTGATTACGGTTGTAACTCCGTCATAGATATAATTATCCGCCGTAGGGTTTTTGAGAACGTCGGTTTCAACATGCCCGTGTACGTCGATAAAGCCCGGGGCTACAATGAGTCCTTTTGCGTCAATAGTCTTCAGACCCGTCATATTGGCGAGATAGCCGAGCTTCAGGATCTTACCATCTTTAACAGCAATATCGCCATAGAACCAGGAGTTGCCGGTACCGTCCAGTATTTTTCCATTCCGGATAATCAGATCAGCAGGATTTTGCGCCTGGGAAAACAGGTTGCTGAACATGATTGAAGTAAGTACAAAAAGAAATGTTTTCATCCTTTATTTTATGGTTATTAATTCTTTTGATCTAATCGTTAATAGCCTGATAGGTTAGGGCGCGAAACTTCTCGACCACATCATTATGCGTTCTTACCTGCAATTGCCGATAAAAGAGCATGACCATTTTTTCTTTAGGATCCACCCAGTAACTGGTGGCAAAAGCGCCACCCCAACTGAAGGTCCCCGGTTGTGCGGGGGTACGGCCATTTCCCCTTTCAGAAACGATTTGGAAGCCAAGCCCAAACTTATCGTCACCGATACTTAGGTCACCAATCTGGTTGAGCGTCATCATCCTAACTGTGTTCCTGCCCAGCAATCGTTTGCCGTTCAGTTCGCCATCATTTAAAAGCATTTGTAAGAATAGCGCATAATCGTAAATTGTTGAGCTTAGCCCCGCTCCGCCCGAATAATAGTGGGTATTCCATAAGGGATAATCTGCAGTTATCGGTCCGTTAAGCATATTTGTGCTGGCTTTAACAAGGGTTCCGCCTGGTTTTTCAGTATAGAGATTAACAAGTCGACCAGCTTTGGAAGCCGGGATATTGAAATAGGTGTCCTTCATTCCCAATGGTTCGAATATCCTATGTCTGAAAAATTCATCCAGGCTTAAGCCTGAAACGATCTCAACAATACATCCGAGAAGATCACTGTTTAAGCCATACGTCCAATTTTCTCCCGGCTGATGCATAAGCGGCAGCTTCCCCAGACGACTCATAGCAGCCAAAAGCGTATCGTCCATAATTCCTATGCCGGCTGTTAGTCTGCTCTTTGCATAAATAGCATTGGATTCTTTAGAGCCGATCTGGGCATATCCTATTCCGGAGGTATGAGTAAGTAAGTCCTTTATTGTTATTTCTCGTTTAGCAGGAACAGTGGTATAGGTGGTATCTGCAGGGTTGAAATTAAGCAATACGCGCTGCTGCTTGAATGATGGAATATATTGAGAAACGGGATCTGATAGTAGCAGTTTACCTTCTTCAAAAAGCATCATCACGGCAACGCTGGTAATCGCTTTAGTCTGCGACGCAATCCTGAATATACCATCTTTTTGTAAGGGCGCTCTCGTGTCAAGGTCATTAAAACCAATTGCTTTATAATAAGCGATGCTCCCATTTCGGATAATCAATGCTGACGCTCCCTGCATCCACCCGCGCTCTACCCAGTCATTCATGGCTAAATCTATCCTCTTCAGACGATCGGCAGAAAACCCGGCTTCTTCAGGGTTTATACGAAGCGGGGATTGTGCCAGTACTTGCGAGACTGAGACAAAGAATAGAAAAAGAGAGTAAATTTTTTTCATACCTTATTGTCTAAATGATAGGCAGGAGCTGTTGGCTCACACCGGAAAACGAAATATCGAAAAATTTTATTTAGTAATCAATTAGCAGCTTGTGCAGCGTGCATAACAGGAACCAAAAAAATCAGCTTATTGGTCGATTTTGCGAAGCAATATCACTTTGCTTAGAACGATTCGCCTAAACTTAGATAAAATCCCTTTTGCCTATTTTCACCAGGCCTTTTTTCGCCGATTCCATAGTCCATCCGTACGCTGAGTCCTTTTTCAATATCGAAGAAATAGCGCAGGCCACCGCCAATATTGGGTTTTAGTTCCGCTAGTTTAAAATCACCCTTGCCATAGACTGTCCCGGTACCTGCGAAACCGGTAAGGCCTAAGCGTGGGTTAAATCTGAATCTGACTTCCGTTTGTATGGCTAGCAGGTTTTCATCGCGATAGCGCCCGGTGTAGTAGCCGCGCATAAGCTCATCATTGCCGAGCTGGGGCAACAGGTAGAAGGGAGTATTCCCATTACCGATGGTCTGAAGTCGGCCATTAAACCCAATAACAAAGCGGTCATTCAGGCTTTTGAAGCTGCGGAGTTCGGCTTTTAGCATTCCACCAACAAAGTTATCGCCTCTAAAGAATGAAGGAGCATACTGATAGCCCAGCTTTACTAAGGTCCCACTGGTAGTGTAAGTGTTCGAATTTCGGTTATCTAAAGTTTGGGAAATACCCAGGAAGAGTACTTTCCCTCCCTGTCTACCTTTTAATAGGGGGTCAATGCTGAAAATTCCACCGGCTTCTCTGTCTGTGAAGCTATATTGTTCAAAACTTACATTTAATCCAGTGTAAAATATTCTGTGAAAAGCCTTTTCGACTTCAGCATTCAGACGGAAAAGTTTTTGCGTAATCCGGTCCTCATCTGCCTCACGGGTATCATTACCAATACCATAAAAGCTGAAAGGAAAATTTTTATGTCTAAACTCTGAGAGATAGTGATACTTATTGACAGGCGACCAGATATCGCTTTTAAGCTGAAAGTTACTTTGTTTTTTTGTTGTGAAGGTAGCAACAGCCGTTATTCTGGAAGTGCGTGTGACGGTATCTGTCCGCCTGGTATAAAAAGAATATAAACTAACTGCACCAAATTCAATTCCCGTTTCTTGCGCATAACCGATCACTGGCAAGGGCAGGAAGCTGCCCGATTTCGTCGTATCCACCTCATCTGAAAAAAGTTTATTTATTATTTTGGGCTGGGCATAAACGTGAGAAAAGCCTGTTAATAAATGTAAGGCAATAGCAGACGCCCGTAGCAGTTTTATCATCGGCTAAATATAGGAATTTGACCTAATTGATTTATGTCGGGAAACTTTCTCTTTAAATATTATGTTTCGACAGGGCGGTCTGTCTGAACAAACTTATTCGATCATGTAAAGTTATATAGAGAAAATAATGTATGCCCTCTGATATAGTATTAGAATGTTGCGAAACCCTTGGCCGCCACAATCTCAGTATCGCTTTTGCAGAGAGCGCTACGGCTGGTGCCTTGTGCGTTTCCTTTTCGCTTTCACCAGAGTCAGGAAAGATACTGAAGGGTGGCTTAGTGTGTTATGATGCGGCGTTGAAAGAACAGCTTTTTCATATACCGCCAGGCACCATAAAGAAATATAGTCCTGAATCTGCAGAGGTCACCGAACAGCTTGCG
>CAZFQV010000048.1:7402-10848 GCA_964521175.1 uncultured Sphingobacterium sp. | reverse complement strand
CCCTGTCTTGCATTTAATCCGAATCCTATTGCTATCGGAAGATTATCGATAATTCATTTCGTATATAACTATATTAATATAATATTTATTTAGTATATTTATATACTTTATTGATTATTGATTATTGATTATTGATATGCTAATATGACTTATGCCCTAATTAAAGATGTTATCCAGTTGATTGAAGAGTTTGATTCAATTGCCGATGGTCTGGATTATTCAAAAGACCTGAAAGGCTTTCGACGCTGGATCGGCGATAGCCAGGAAGAGAGTAATTTTTGCGAAGAACCGCAATGGGAGGGGAAGGAGAATGGCAGGAGTCCGGAGAGCGTGATCAGTACTTTGATTGTGCATATGAACAGATACGCAAAAACTTATTCCAGATCTGCCATACATGAATCGGGCATCTCGACACAGGAAGATTTTATATACCTGATAAACTTACGAGCCTTCGGTGCCATGACCAAAACAGATTTGATTAAAAAGAATATTCATGATAAGCCCGTGGGTATGCAAATTATTAACCGACTAGTCAGGCAAGGCTGGGTACAGCAGAAGGATTCTGTTGAAGATAAAAGGAGTAAGATAGTTTTCATTACACCGGAGGGCCTTAAGATATTAGATCAAAGCATGGAGAAAATCAGGCAGGCTACCGAAGTGGTGAGCGGCAATCTGCTTTATCCTGAAAAAGTCCGGTTGATTAAGCTGCTTCAGAAATTAGAGAACTTCCATCATCCGATCTACTCCCGAAATCTGGATCCTTCTCAGCTTGTCGAAACAGCTTATAAGCAGTATTTATATCATGGTAACTAATCAGTTTAGCTTTTATTCAATATGCTAATGATTCTGGCTCTTAAGCTCGATCACAAAGTTTACAACTTTAATTACATATAGGGTGTCACTGGGAACTTACCTGCAAAATGCAGTGTGTGAACTACGGGAATATGCGAAAACGAAGATCTAAAATGAGGATTGCTGTTATTGGCTCAGGCATCTCTGGTCTGTCGGCCGCAGCTTATGCCGCGCAAGCCGGGCATGAAGTTCAGGTCTTCGAAAAGCAGAGCCAGCCGGGAGGACGTGCTCGGCAATTTTGCACAGAAAGCGGCTATGTCTTCGATATGGGACCTAGCTGGTATTGGATGCCTGACATTATTGATAATTTCTTTAGAGACTTCGGTTATCGAGCCAGTGATTTTTATGAATTAGTGTCTTTGAATCCGCAGTTTCAGATGATTTTTGAGGATAGCGATCTTGTTATTCCAGAGTCTTATGAAGAGCTAAAGACTCTATTTGAAGATTTAGAAAAGGGCGCTGGAAAAAAGCTGGACGCTTTTATGAAATCCGCAAAGTATAAGTATGAAGTTGGCATGCAGGAGTTTGTCAACAAGCCTTGTCATAGCTGGTCAGAATTTATTTCTCCGAAAATCGTATCCAGCGTACTTAAGCTTGATCTACTATCCAATTTTAGAACCTATGTAGGTCGATATTTTTCGCATCCCAAGCTGAAAACTTTAATGGAGTTTCCGGTTATCTTTCTCGGGGCTTCACCTGAGAATATTCCTGCTCTTTACAGTTTGATGAATTACGGCGGCTATGCTTTGGGCACCTGGTATCCCATGGGAGGATTTTATCAATTGGTTTCGGCTATGAAAAAAGTGGCTGAAGAGCAGGGTGCGGTATTTCATTTCAATCATAATATAGAAAAAATTGTAGCCGAAGACGGGCAGGCTGTGGGTATAGTTGTCAATGAAGAGTTTAAGGAATTTGATGCAATTATTGCTTCCTCTGATTACCACCATACTGAGACTTTACTTAATACCGACCTGAGAAATTATGGTGAAGAGTATTGGAAGAGTCGGGTATTTGCGCCGTCTTGTCTGATTTTTTATTTAGGATTCAGGGAGAAACTCCCCAGGCTCAGGCATCATACCTTATTTTTTGAAAATGATTTAGATGATCATATCCACAGTATTTATAAAGAAAAAAGATGGCCGGAAAAGCCACTTTTCTATGTTTGCTGTCCGTCAAAAACCGATCCTCATGTAGCGCCTGAGGGGCATGAGAATGTTTTTCTGCTCATGCCTTTGGCTACTGGAATCGATGACGACGAAGCTACCCGGGAGTGTTATCTACGGGAAATGGTAAATCGTTTGGAGAAGCATACGGGAACAAAAGATTTGTTGTCGAAATTGGATTATAAAAGGAGCTATTGTATTGATGATTTTGTTAATGATTACAATGCGTATGCCGGCAACGCGTACGGTCTGGCGAATACCCTTTCACAGACGGCAGTCTTAAAACCATCTATCAGAAATAAGCATTTGTCTAATCTATTTTATACCGGACAGTTGACAGTCCCTGGTCCTGGAGTGCCGCCATCGATTATCTCTGGCAGGATCGTAGCGAAAGAAGTAAATAACTTAAAAATACAGGCATGAAACAATTATTTGATGAGTTAGCATATAAGGTAAGTCAGGCCGTAACAGAAAAATATAGCACCAGCTTTTCATTAGGCATTCTGGCCTTAAAGCCATCAATTCGTCCGGCTATTTATGCCATTTATGGTTACGTTCGGCTGGCTGACGAAATTGTCGATAGTTTTCATGGTTACGATAAGGCGCGCCTGTTGCAACGCTTTAAAACCGAAACCTGGGGTGCTATGGAGGAAGGTATTTCCCTTAATCCGATTTTGCAGTCATTTCAACAAACAGTCGAACGGTTTGCTATTGACAAAAAGCTCATAGAACAGTTTCTACACAGTATGGAAATGGATTTAAAGCAAATTGATTATAATTCTGATTTGTATAAGGAATATATCGTGGGTTCCGCTGAAGTTGTAGGATTGATGTGTCTTCATGTATTTGTGAAAGGCGATAAGGAGAGCTTTGAGGACTTAAAACCTTATGCGATGAAATTGGGCTCAGCTTTTCAGAAAGTAAATTTTTTACGTGACCTGAAGGATGATTATCATCTCCTGGGGCGTACTTACTTCCCCAGTATTGACATGCATATCTTTAATAATCGTATCAAGGGTGAAATTGAACAGGAGATTGAGGCTGAGTTTAAGGAAGCATTGATTGGGATCAAGGAGTTGCCGTCTTCGGCCCGGTTTGGGGTATATCTGGCATATAAATATTATTTGTCTTTGTTCAGAAAAATCAAGGACACCCCTGCGGAAAAGATCCTCAACCAAAGGGTGCGTATTCCTAACTCGCAAAAACTATCTCTGGCAATGAGGAGTTATCTCCAATACAAAATGGCAATTATATGAGCTTCTTCAGGGGAATGCTATTGGTACTTTTCCTGGTACTGGGACTTGCTCCCAGAGCAAACACCATGGATCTGGAGAAAGTCAGAGTCAATTACGAAAAGGCAGTTTTAGATAAAACACTGTGTCGCAAGATGATCGAGGATTTGAGTCCTCATACCGAGAGCGCCATACATCT
>CAZFQV010000048.1:0-7392 GCA_964521175.1 uncultured Sphingobacterium sp. | reverse complement strand
TTCCAGGTAATATGGGCAAAACATATCGATAACATTATTTCAAAGTTCGCAACATTCAACAAGGGTAAAAAGAATATTGAGACAGCCGTAAATGCAGCACCAAAAAACATCGAGATCCGCTTTGTCCGTTTATCTATCCAAAAAAATTGCCCTTCTTTTTTAGGATACAAAAACAATATAGCGGAGGACATTACATTCCTCGAATCTCACATTAGAAATATCAAATCTATTCGTTTAAGGAAAATGATAGCCACCATTACAAAACAAAATGATCTATAATCTAAGAAAAACTCAACAATTAAACTGCGATATTGCTGAAGCCTGGACTTTCTTCTCTTCGCCGCACAACCTTGCGCGCATCACGCCTAAAGATATGGGCTTTACAGTGAGAACTGACTTACCTGAGGGCGGTATCTATGAAGGAATGATTATTGAGTATACGGTGTCGCCGATATGGAGTATTCCCCTGAATTGGAAGACAAAAATCGTTCAGGTAGATTATCAAAAGAGTTTTACGGATTTTCAACAGAAGGGTCCGTATAAATTATGGAAGCATCATCATGAGTTTATTCCAAATTCCCAGGGAGTGCTCATGATAGATACCCTGGAATATGAACTGCCATTTGGTATAATAGGTAAGGTGGCACATAGTCTACTGGTTAAGAAAAAGTTAACGAAAATCTTCAGCTACCGTTACGGGATGTTGGCGAAGCTTTTTAATAAAAAAGAAGGTATAGCATGAACCTGATTATATTAATAGCCACATTTATATCGATGGAAGGGGCAACCTGGCTTATTCATAAATATATAATGCATGGGCTTTTATGGGTATTGCATCGCGACCATCATGATCACAGCACCTCAGGCCCTTTTGAAAAAAACGACTATTTCTTTGTGATATTCGCCCTGCCGGCTATTACTCTGATGTATTTCGGTGCAGCAAATTCCTTTAGTTTCTTGTTTTATATCGGCTTAGGTATTACGCTCTATGGAATCGCGTACTTCTTTGTACATGACATCTTTATTCATCAACGCGTTAAGTTCTTTTCAAATACGCGGAATCCATATTTTCTGGCGATTCGCAGAGCGCATAAACAGCATCATAAATATTTGGGCAAAGAAGACGGAGAATGTTTTGGGTTTTTATACGTACCTATGAAGTATTTTAAAATCTATTATAATAGGGCTGAGCGATGAAGCCATTCACCTATTTATTGGTTAATTTCTTAGCCATTATAATTTGTTTTGTGTTTTCTTTTGACAAGAGAATTCAGTTCAACAAACATTTTTTGCCCTTTCTGAAAGCGAGCGTGTTGGTAGCCATACCATTTATCGCCTGGGATATATGGTTTACCGCTGAGGGTGTCTGGTGGTTTAATACCGATTATACTATTGGGATGATTATTTTGGGCTTACCGATTGAAGAATGGTTGTTTTTTTTCTGTATCCCCTTTGCCTGCGTGTTCACTTATTTTTGTCTTGATAAATTTTTCAATCTGAAATGGGCAAATGCGTTTAACAATATTATTGCTTTTGTGGGATTCATCGCACTTGTAGTGATAGCCTTACTGCATCACGATAGATTATACACATTTATAACAGCAAGCGTAACTGCTGCGACCCTTATCTACTTACATTTTGTAGCACGTGTGTCCTGGACAGGGCAGGCGTCTTTCGTTTTCTGTATTTTGATGCTTGGATTTTTTCCGGTTAATGGAGTTTTGACCGGTTTCGGCCTGGAGTCACCGATAGTAAATTATAGTTCTGAAGAAATATTAAATGTCCGGATCCTTACAATTCCCGTAGAGGATGCCGTGTATGGTTATACTCAGTTTTTATTCAATATATATTTTTTCAAAAAATTTCAAAAACCCATGAGTGATGAAGAATAAAGCCCTAATTGTTTCGATTTTTGCAATTACACTTCTTGTTATGGTAAGTTCCTGTGATTCAATTCCTGAGAATGCTAAACCAGTACCAAACTTTAAACTAGAACGGTATTTGGGTACATGGTATGAAATCGCCAGATTCGATTATCGGTTTGAGAAAGACCTGGACAATGCGGTGGCGCAATATAGTTTGGATAAAAACGGTAATGTAGCAGTATTAAACAGCGGATATAACTATAAAACCAAGGAGTGGAAATCAGCAGAAGGAACCGCAAAATTCAAATCAGATAAGGACATTGCTGCATTAAAGGTGAGCTTCTTTGGGCCATTTTACGCGGGTTATAATGTTGTCGCTATTGACGAAAAATATCGCTACGCTTTGGTCGCAGGTAGAAATCTGGATTACCTGTGGATTTTATCACGGGAAAAGACGATACCGGAGGAGATGAAAGCACGTTATATAGAAATTGCGCAAAGCATTGGCTATGATACCACCAGGTTAATCTGGGTGAAACACGATAAAGATAACCCGTTTGTTGATGAAAAGTAAAGTCGCCATATTTTGGTTCAGACGCGATTTGCGTTTGACAGATAACATCGGCTTGCATCATGCGCTGAAAGGGAAGATACCCGTTCTTCCTGTCTTTATTTTCGATACTGAGATTTTAGGAAGAATAGAGAGTAAAGTAAATCGAAGAGTAGACTATATTCATCAGGCTTTGCTTGCAATAAATGAGGAGTTAAAGCAGTACGGATCCACACTACTTAGCCTCACTGGTAACCCTGACACCGTATTTCAATTATTGCTGAAACAGTACGATATCCAAACTGTTTATTGCAATGATGATTATGAACCTCAAGGTATTGAGCGGGATACCGCGGTTCTTAATTATTTAGCACAACGAGGAATTCCTTTCAAGGCGTACAAGGACCAGGTCATTTTTGATAAGACTGATATTCTTAAACCCGACGGAAAGCCTTATACGGTTTATACGCCGTATGCAAGAAAATGGAAAGAGGCGATCCGAACTGAGGATCTTGAACCTGTTCAGCCTGATTTCAGTAATTTTTTTCGACAGCCCTTCCTGGATATTGTGCCATTGAAAGAAATACAATTCGAGAAAACAGACCTAATATTTAAGCCGCCAGTATTAGATCTGGATATAATCAGGGATTATGATAAATTCAGAGAATTCCCGGCTTTACAGCAAACGACACAGCTGGGGATAGCCTTGCGCTACGGAACCATTAGTACCCGTAAATGCGTGGCCGTTGCAATGAACTATAATGAGACATGGCTTTCTGAACTCATTTGGCGCGAATTTTTTATGCAGATTCTTTTTCATTTTCCATTGGTGGTTCTACGTCCTTTCAAGGCCAAATATGATCAGATTGAATGGAAGAATGATGAAAATGATTTTAAACGCTGGTGTGAAGGCCGTACCGGCTATCCTCTTGTGGATGCTGGAATGCGCCAGTTAAACCAAACGGGATTTATGCATAATCGCGTTCGGATGGTTGCTGCGAGTTTTTTATGCAAGCATTTACTGATCGACTGGCGCTGGGGGGAGCGTTATTTCGCATCGAAACTTAACGATTACGATTTGTCGGCTAATAATGGAAATTGGCAGTGGGCGGCAGGTTGTGGTTGCGATGCCGCTCCGTATTTCCGGATTTTTAATCCGGAGCTACAAGCTAAAAAGTTCGACAAAGATCAGGTATACATCAAAAGATGGATACCAGAACTGGAATCACATGAATACCTAAAACCGATAGTGCAACACAAGCATGCTCACGAAAGGACATTAATGATATATAGTAAGGCATTGAAACCATATTGACAAAAGGAATAAGAAATGGGAGATAGAAATAAAGTAATTCTGGTAGATGAGTATGACCAGCTCATCGGTGAAATGGACAAAATGGAGGCACATCAGAAAGGCGTGTTGCACCGGGCATTTTCGGTCTTTTTGTTTAATCAGACAGGGAAGATGTTAATTCAGCAAAGGGCTTATCATAAATACCATGGAGGAGGTTTGTGGACTAATGCATGTTGTTCCCATCCGCAATTGGGCGAAGATACTATGGACAGTGCCATCGAGCGATTACAATTTGAACTAGGAATTTATTGTGATATAAAAAAGGCTTTTTCATTTTCCTATAAAGCCTCAGTTGAAAACGGACTGATCGAACACGAATTTGATCATGTTTTTGTGGGCAGCACGGATGCCGAGCCACAGCCAAACCCGCGAGAGGTGCAGAATTTTAAGTGGGTGGACATGAAAACACTGGACGAGGATATAAAAGCGAATCCGAACGCTTATACCTATTGGTTTAAAATGGCATTTCCGGGTATCTCCGGTTTTCCCGATACTAAAACTCTACTATAGGAGGGGTGCATTATAAAAAAAGCACTTGCCGCACTTAAGCGAATCCCCCGCGATGAAGAAACAATCATGACCTACATTGGCTGTTGCATAATTAAAATATAGTAGTATCTTTGTTAGTGAGTGCTAACTAATACTTATGCGTAAAATAACAATCAGGTGATATGAATCAGTTTACTGATCGGCAAATTGAAATAATGGACGCCGCAACGGCACGTATCGACAAATACGGAATCCAGAACCTGACGATAAAAAGACTTGCTGCGGATATAGCTCTGTCAGAGCCTGCGTTGTATCGCCATTTTGGTGGGAAAAACGATATTTTGCTGGGAGTGCTCAACTATTTTACGTCAGATATGAAGAGCCGCCTGAAGAGCGTTTCATTAGAGAGTGATCAAAGCCCCGGGGACGAACTGAAAGCGATCTTTAACTCCCAGTTCCAAACTTTTGTAGATAAGCCGGCGGTTGTCAGCGTAATTTTTGCAGAGAGTACTTTTCATTTTGATGAGGCATTGAGCGATAAAGTTTATGAAATTATGAATTTGATGCACCGTTATGTCAGAGCGAATGTTAAAAGAGGCCAGGAGTCAGGACAATACACGAGCTCCATCAAAGCTTCAACACTAACCACCATAATAGTTGGCGGAATGCGATTGACCGTATTGAAATGGAAGCTTTCAGGGCATAGGTCTAATCTTATCAAGAACGGACAGGAGGTTTTATCGGGACTTTTAAAAATGATGGTAAATAAAAATTAAAGAATTATGAAGAATATTATCTTTTTAGTGATCGGTAGTTTTATTGTGATGAGCTGCAATAATAGTCCGGAGAGTTCACACATGAATCAGGAAATGATCGCCCAGGGCGAGCATCATCACGAAGGGCATTCCGGAGCTATGGAAATGAACGAGGGCCGAAAATGGGTGGTTAATGATGAAATGAAGCCTTTTGTAGCTAAAGGAGAGGAGTTAGTTAACCAGGATAATCCGACCGACTATTCCGGCTTAGCGAAACAGCTAAAAGCGCAAAACAGCCAACTGGTAAGCAGCTGTACCATGGAAGGCAAAAGCCATGACGAATTACACAAGTGGCTGGCGATGCATTTGGCATTGACAGAGAAATTGGAAAACGAGACAGATACCGCAAAGGCAAAAGATGTGATAAACCAACTCAGGGAATCTTATCAACTCTATCATCAATACTTTAATTAATTTATAAATTTCCGACCATGGAAACACCAAAAAAATTTACCGCGCTACATCGAATACTACACTGGCTGATGGCTTTTTCGCTGCCGGTACTCCTCCTTACCGGGTTTTTGCGAATGTATTGGATGAATAAAAACCATATTGTCAGCGTTATAGAAAGTAAAACCAGCGCCACTCCGCTATCTGCAGAGCAGATGACGGAAATCGCAAAAGCGATTCGTGAACCTATGTGGCAATGGCATCCCATTTTTGCACACGTCATGATTTTCGCATTCATTGCGCGCATCATCTATATGCTGCTTAAGGGCATTAGGTTTCCGAACCCGTTCAAGAGCAATGTTTCTCTAAAAGAGCGATTCCAGGGACTAACCTATATCTATTTTTACGTGTTCGTTTTCGTTTCTGCTGTCACGGGTATCAGCATCGAAAAAGGCTTCTTTAGCCAATGGAAAGAAGGTATTGAAACTGTCCATAAATTGGGGATCTATTGGTTTCCTATTTTTATCCTATTACACCTGTCCGGAATTCTTATAGCTGAATATTCGATCAGGAAAGGCATCGCATCAAAAATGATTGGAGGGGATTAGCCTCGATAGTGGTTCAATAAAAAGTTCAGTGTATATAATAAAGATCCACACGAATGTGACTTTATCGTCGGACTGACTATGTTTTTCAATTTTTAGAGAATGTCAAAGGTACATGTCATCAATATTTCTGGTGCTTTTTTCCAAACACTCTTAACCACGCCTTATATAGCTCAAACCATAATACTGAAATGGCTGCTACGAACAGCGCAAGACCTAATTCATTTGCCGTCAAATAGGTAACTTTAAAGAAGTGGGAAGCTGGGTTTACGTAAAGAATAATAGAAAGTAGTGCCAGCACCAGGGCGGATATGCCAATCAGCAAAGGGTTTCGGTTCCTGAAACTCTCAAAAACGCTGAAAAAGAATGAACGGTTGACAAAGCTCAGGAAGATATTGGAAAAAATGATAGTACTGAACACCATGGCCCGTGTTTTTTCTTCGTTTCCGCCTCCTCGAACAACAAACTGGTAGATAAACAAAACTCCGGCGGTAATGGCCAATCCCTGTATAATGCTGATGGATAATTCACGCCAACTTAAAAAGGTATCTGTTAGAGCCCTTGGCGGCTGCTGCATCGCATTTTTTTCCATAGGCTCACTTTCATATACAATGGAGCAGGTCGGTCCCATCACCAGTTCCAGAAAAATAACATGAACAGGCGTGAATATTTGCGGAAAGACCCATCCTAGGAATAGGGGCAATGAAACCGTAAGGATAATAGGAATATGAATGGAAATAATATATTGAATAGCCTTTTTGATATTAGCATAGATCCGTCTGCCAGCGGCTATACCGATAATTAATTTACTTAAGTCATCATTGGTGATGACTAGTGAGGCCGCCGCCTTTGCTATTTCTGTTCCTTTGGTACCCATTGCCACCCCAATGTGAGCAGCTTTTAAAGCAGGCCCATCGTTTACGCCGTCTCCGAGCATGGCGACGATTTCTCCATTCTTTTTCAGAGCATTTACAACTGCGAGTTTCGCCTCCGGAAACATCCGCGTAAATAGCGTGGTGCGTTCCGATACCTGCATCAGTTCGTCTTCTTTATAACGTACGATCTCACTGCCCTCTACAGCCGGAGATTTACTGATAATACCTGCTAGTGCGGCAATTGCCTGGGTAGTGTCTGCATTATCACCTGTTATTACTTTTAATTTGATCCCTGCATCATAAACTTCCTGGAACACCTTTTTGATCCCTTGTTTTGGAGGATCGTAAAAAATGGTGAGTCCCAAAAATTGAAACTCCAGATCCTGTTGTTTTTTTGGGAAGTTGTTCCCCTTAAATTTTGCCCTGGCGACACCCAATACGCGGTAGCC
>CAZFQV010000047.1:6210-10973 GCA_964521175.1 uncultured Sphingobacterium sp. | reverse complement strand
CAGATAAAAGGCAAACGGGTGCTGGTCACCGGAGCTGCCGGTTCGATAGGTTCTGAAATTGTCAGACAGATCTCTCTGTTTGATCCCCAGATAATCATTTTGAATGACCAGAGTGAGAGTCCCTTGCACGAACTGCAATTAGAGCTTCAGGAAACAAACTCAGAGAATAGCTTTCATTCCTTTATCGGTGATATACGCGACTACTGTCGGATGGAATTGTTGTTCCAGACCTTTAAGCCACATTATGTCTACCATGCTGCTGCCTATAAGCATGTGCCATTGATGGAGCATAACCCTGGTGAGGCGGTAAGGACCAATGTCATGGGCACCAAGGTGGTTGCCGATCTATCCATTAAGTACGGCGTAAGTAAGTTCGTGATGATCTCTACGGATAAGGCAGTCAATCCTACGAATGTGATGGGTGCCTCCAAGCGAATCGCTGAGATCTATGTTCAGTCATTATATAATTCCTTCAAGTACCAGGAGCCTACAATCTATACAAACGGACTGAGTCATCTGAATGATGACCGTTCGAATGTTAAAACACAGTTTATTACGACTCGTTTTGGTAATGTGTTGGGATCTAATGGATCGGTCATTCCACGTTTTCAAGCTCAGATACAAAAAGGTGGTCCGATCACGGTTACCCATCCGGATATTACCCGGTATTTTATGACCATTCCTGAAGCCTGCCGTCTGGTTTTGGAAGCCGGCTCAATGGGCGAGGGGGGTGAGATCTTTATTTTCGATATGGGTAAATCGGTCAAGATTGTTGAGTTGGCCAAAAAGATGGTCCGTTTATCCGGTTTGATTCCTAACCAGGATATAGCAATAGAATTTACCGGTCTGAGACCAGGAGAAAAGCTATACGAGGAGCTCCTGAATGACATGGAAAATACCATGCCTACCCATCATGAGAAGATTATGGTAGCCCATGTACGAGAGTATAATTTCCATACCATCAGCAAGCACATTAAAGAGTTGATCAGCCTGAGCTGTGAATATAAAGATCGACAAGTGGTAATTAAGATGAAAGAGATTGTCCCCGAGTTCAAAAGTAACAATTCGATATATGAAGAGTTAGACATCGCTCTTGAAATTCCAGCAAAATCGAATTTAACTTTCTAAGATCGCCCGTTTAATGGTTTAAAATTGGGTAATGCAGAAAGCCATCCATAATTCTCACGAAAGAAAAATTGAATAATGCAGGTAAAATATATATTCTTTCGCATAGAACAATATAATCATAAGTTAATTGAGGAATAGTCGAAATTAATGATGTCCTAAAATGAGGAGACTACAGGTACTTTTAACTTTGTCTATTTTAATTTATGGTGGGATTGTAATTGGTCAGACATTGCCTGTTTCAGATCAATTCATGCAGGATTATACCCGCACCAAACAACTGGAAGCCGGGCTTGATTCTAATCTTTCACTGCTGACACGGCCCGTATCATCATCCGTCCTTAATACTTTAAAAGGTAAGTCCGACTTTGGTTTTGTATCGAATAATCTTCTTAAGGAGAATGACTTATTTGAAGTTAGAATTTTGCCGATATCGTTTAACCAGCAATTTAATTCGAAAAATCAATATGGCTGGAACGATGGCCTGATGATTCCGGCAAAAGGTTACCAAAATTATCTCTCGGGAGGTTTTTATTTGAAAGCGGGTCCGCTTAGCGTTCAAATGCAACCCGAGTTTGTATATGCGAGCAATCCGGAGTTCCTTGAAGGGAACGATAAAGTTGGTTCGGAGCGGTACTCAAGATACATTACACTCAATAATTATGCTGCCGACCTCCCTGATTATTACGAAAAGCCAAATTTTACATTATTCGGCTTAGGTCAGAGCAGTATTCGCTTAAACTTCAAAGCCTTGTCTGTAGGCATTTCTAATGAGAACCTTTGGTGGGGACCGGGCCGGAAGAATTCGCTGCTCATGAGCAATAACTCAAGGGGCTTTAAGCATATAACCTTAAATACTTTAAAACCGATTCGTACTCCGATAGGATCTGTCGAGGGTCAGATTATTGGCGGGAAGCTCGAGAATTCCAATTCCCCCTATAACGCGCTGAAGGTTAAGGAATGGCGATACCTGTCGGGGATGGTCTTTACTTATCAGCCTAAATGGGTTCCTGGTTTATTTCTTGGTCTGACGCGGGTATTTCAAATGTATCATACGGATATTGACGGACTTGGCGATTACGTTCCTCTATTTCAGCCCTTTGAAAAGAAGAATACACTGGAAGACGATAAAAGGAGGGATCAGCTATCATCAATTTTTGCCAGATTTCTATTTAAGGAGTCGCACGCTGAATTATATGCAGAGTTTGCAAGGAACGATCATTCATTCAATGCAAGAGACTTTATACAGGAGCCGCAGCACTCCAGAGCCTATCTTTTTGGATTTCAAAAACTGGTATTCCTGAATGGAACTGATGACAGGTTTCTTATCTCGGCAGAAATGACCCATATGGCACAGCCATTAAATCGGGTTTTAAGATCGGCAGGAACCTGGTATGTGCACGATATCAGCCAGGGATACACCCATGTCGGTGAGATTTTGGGTGCGGGTATAGGGCCCGGGGGTGGATTACAAAGCTTTGAGCTTAGTTGGCTAAGGGGTTACAAAAAGCTGGGTTTTTTGCTGGAACGCTTTGAACATAACAGAGATTACTATCAGGAAGTGATAGACCCTAAAGATGATTATAATGAACAATGGGTTGATCTTTCTGCCGGCGTAGTAAGTACCTGGGATTATAAAAATTTACTTATCCGGGGTAGATTGTCGGGCGTCCAATCCTTAAATTATATGTGGCAGACGAATATTGATGATTTGCCGCAGCGAAATATGTTCAATGTTCACGCCACCCTGGGGCTTTCTTATTACTTTAAATAATGAACAGATCCCCACTAGATGCATGTTTAGTTCACCCCGGAAAAGGGGTCAGGAGGTTGAATAATTATCTGGTAATTATAACGCTGTTACTTCTAAGCGCTTGTCATAAAGATATTCAAACCGAAACTGAAATCTATACTAATGATTTTGAAACTCCTGCATCTTTGGAAAGCGTTGAAGGCGGGCTTTTAAATACTTTTAACGGGCAGAACGTAATTGGTTTTTATAATAATGATGGATTTAAGATAGAACTAACCGGATTAAAAAAACATGATCTGATCATGGTAAAGTTTGATTTGTATATTCATGATACCTGGGGAGGAAATAATACAGGAGATAGAGATAATATGGATGGCCCCGATATCTGGCAATTGTTGATTGATAATGAAAAGGTTATTAATACTACGTTTTCAAACTCCGTGTGTCTTGCAACATATTGTTTGCAGCAGTCTTATCCTAAAAACTACCCATTCCACTATGATCCTAAAGCAGCAGCAGTTAATACTGATCTGCCCGGTCGGTGTAGCTTAGCTGGTGTAGCAGGTGGAACGTCTTTATATAGAATTGAAAAGATATTCAACCATTCCGGCTCTACTGTCAAATTGGAATTTAGGGATTTGCTGATACAAAATAACACCTTAGATAAATTGTGCGATGAGAGTTGGTCTTTAGATAACCTGTCCGTCAGCGTCATGACAACTAATTAATAAAATGAGAAAAGCACTATTTCTTTTTTTTACTTTAATTACGGCTGTTGTCGGGTCTTCAGCACAGTCTCTGCCGGTAGATTCTTATAATCTGGAAGATCTCTATAGATTAAAGCAACTTAAGGGAGAAATAGCGCCTGATATTTCATTTAGCATTAGGCCATTGGCATTAAAAAGTGCTGTTTTCGATAGCTTATATGCCTATGGCGATACCTTAGCAGCTCCGAGGGTATTAAGCGCTGATGAATGGAAAATACTGCCAATAACCTGGAATAATCAATTTAATACTCATCATCCGTATGGCTGGAACGATGGAGGCATGTTTCCTGCGAAAGGATTTCAAACCTTCGCTACCGGCGGCTTCTATAATGAGTCAGGGCGCTTTACTTTTCAAATTAAGCCCGAGATTGTCTTTGCTGCGAATCCGGCATTCGAAGAATTCCCAATGGGTCATTATTCGGTGATATGGAAGTTTTATTATAATTTTTATAATAGAACTGATATCCCCGTAAGGTTTGGTTCGGGCGCAAAACTTAGGCTGCTTCCCGGTCAGAGTAGCGCGCGCTATAATTATGAAAAGATTTCTGCCGGTATATCTACAGAAAATCTATGGTGGGGACCTGGAATGCGTAATTCTTTGCTGATGAGTAATTCGGCAGCCGGATTTTTGCATTTTACGCTGAATACCAATGAGCCTGTTCATACTTCAATCGGGTCATTCGAAGGCCAGTTCATTGCCGGTCGGCTGGATGGTTCCAATGCGACACCTCCTGATAAGTTTCATACTTATCGCTCAACAGTATTATATCAGCCAAAGCCAAATGATTGGCGGTATATTTCCGGACTGGTGATGACTTACCAACCCAAAATACTGCCCGGGCTTTTTCTTGGATTTGCCCGTACCTCGCAGCTTTACAGCAAGGATCTTAATTCAGTTGGTAAATATTTCCCATTTTTTAGCTCATACAATAACGACGTTATAGCCGAAAGGCCGAATAACCCCGATCGATATACATCTATCTTTATGCGTTGGCTGTTGGCTAAGTCTAAAGCCGAATTTTACTTCGAGTATGGCCATAACAATCAGTTAAAGAGCATTACAGATTTTGTTAAAGATCCGGACGATGGCAGGGCATACATCTTTGGGATGAGTAAGT
>CAZFQV010000047.1:0-6200 GCA_964521175.1 uncultured Sphingobacterium sp. | reverse complement strand
CCGGCCCGACGAAGGCGTCCTTGCTAAGCTTGAATTCACTCAGCTTTCACAGACCTCTTTCAGTTCGGTTTTGCGCGGTGCACAAAGCTGGTATGTAGATGATTACGTGCGCCACGGATATACCCAGTTGGGGGAGCCTCTGGGTGCGGGTGCCGGCCCGGGAGCAGAAGTGCAGACATTGGATGTGAATTGGATTAAGGGACTGAAAAGCCTGGGTCTGCGACTGGAGCGGTATGTTCATAATCAGGATTTCTTTTATTATGCTTATGAGCCTTCAAAAGACTATAGACGTCATTGGACCGATCTAAGCGGGGAACTTAACGGCCGCTGGGATCATAAGAATCTTATTTTTAATGGGGGTTTGAATTTTACAAAATCTGTTAATTACGGATGGTATATGGATCCGGTTGAAACAGCTCAATATTACAGGAACGGCGTTGATGCCTTCAATCTAAGAGTAAATCTTGGGTTGACCTATCGTTTTGCGAGATGACAATGAATCCCAGCGTAAAGGAAATTGAGGAGGCGCTTCTACGGGTTGAATCAATCGTGAAATCAGCAAATAATAGATCTGATATAGTTTACTTCAATTTTCATAAAAAGCGTTACCACCGGATGGCCCGGAGTATTTCCGGTCGTGTAGCTAAGGGTGCAGTTATCCTTAATATTGGCAGTCATTACCTTCATACTTCTCTTTTGTTTAAATTTCTGGGATATGAAATTCATTCTGTGGACGTTCAGGTTTTCTGGGATTTAGACTTCGTTTCAGCCCGGGTAAAAGAATATGATCTCATCCGTATTGTGGATAATGACCTGGAAAGCTTCGAAAGTCATCAGAATATCAATGATAGATATGATGTTGTGCTTTTTGCGGAAATATTGGAGCACATTACTTTTAACCCGGTTTCATTCTGGAAAAAGATCTATAATATCACCAGGGAATTTGGCTACATATACATTTCAACCCCAAATTCTTTGAACCTTTATAATATTGCCCGCACATTGGCCCGAATATTTACGTTCAGGGGGATAGGGATTCCAATTGGATCAATTTTTCAGAATGTGACCTATGGTCACCACTGGAAAGAGTATTCAGAAAGTGAAATAAAGAAGTACTTCAATATGCTCTCGGGTGATTTCAAGGTCAGAACCTCCCTATATCATTATCGAAAAACTGAATTTAACGGATTTTACCCTGCTCTAATTTCAATATTTTCTTTAATTGGGAATGCTCTCTATATTTTTTCAGACGAAATAGAAGTTCTTGTGGAAGTAAAAAAGACTGGGAGCTGGAAAATTGAGAGGCCGGAATATTAACTCTTTTGAGCCTATTGTTTTTTGACTTCCCGCATTATCAATAGAAATCCGGCATACATCATCATTATAAAAGCAGTCATCAAGACCGAGGTTTTTAAATACTTGAGATGATTTTTTTTCAGAGGGTATTCCGATATATCTACGATCTCTATGGTAGGTGTTTCCTGCATGAGCATGGTCTTGCTGGCCTCGAGATTTTTGATGACCTCGGAGTAGACGGTAGACAGCATCATTTTATCACGGCTCTGTAGCTCTGATCTGACTTCTGTGGTGGGGAAGGCAGGATTTGCGTCAAGCATTATTTTGCTTGATGCAGATGCTGCATAAGTCTTCTGGTTTAATAATATGCCGATGCTATCGGCTCTCCTCTGCAGGCGCTCTACATTGGTTCGTAAGTTCTTTGTCTTGGTTTTGATATAAAAATCAGTGGAAGCCTTGATCAAACGGGTACAAAACAGTTGAGATAGCTTTTCGTCTTTCATGCTGGCAGAGGCCTCGAAGAAAGTGAGTTTTTTATCCGGTTTGGAAATGGAAAAATTACTTTCCCCTATCCTGATTACCATGTCTTGAAGTAAACTATCCTGAAGGCGTGTGTAGTTTGTTCTGTCCTTAGGGAAAGATATCAGCGAGCCGTCTTTAGTATATTTTTTCCATGACTTTTTTAGTTTGCCTGCTTCCGCATATTTATCCGCAAGGGTATAATTAGGATTTGTATCGTCATAAGAAGTGAGCAGTGTTTGCTTAATCAGGCTCTGGCTCTTAAGAAGCTGCAGGACATTATCGCCGGCTAATACTCCTCCGGTTGTAAGGCTGCCCATGTCCAGACCGAACTGTCCGGCAAGAGAAGATAACATCGAGCCGCCTCCGGCTTTTGAATCATCCACCACAAATGTAACTCTCGACGTGTAAGTTGTTGGCCAATACCAGGCTAATAACAATCCCAGGAGTGTGCCGCCGATGGCGGCCGGTATAAATTTGAACTTTCTATTCCACAAATAAACGATATCGGCCTTTCTCTGGAGGAGAGCCTCCCGAAAAGTATAATTTTCCTCAAATTTAGTATCAGCGACGACTTCCTTCTCTCTCATGGTTAACGATATAAAATAGCGATAAGACCAACCAGGGCGGTTAGCGCGGAGGTAATTGCGGACACTTCGCCCAGGCCGAGTTTTAGCTTGATTTCGCCGTGTTTTTCAGGAACGGTAATTTTACTGCCCGGTAATACCTTGGGATAGATTCTAAAGAAAAGGAAATGGGTGACAGGACGGTTTATTCCATTGGCATATTCGATGTAGGCTCTCTTAAGTTTGGCATTTTGTGT
This sequence comes from uncultured Sphingobacterium sp., assembly GCA_964521175.1. Taxonomy (GTDB): domain Bacteria; phylum Bacteroidota; class Bacteroidia; order Sphingobacteriales; family Sphingobacteriaceae; genus Daejeonella. Next base: position 3,562 of record CAZFQV010000047.1, on the reverse strand, counting down.
TATGCCGCCTGCGGCGTTAATGTAATACTTGAACCCGGGTCTTGAATACCGCAACAGCTGCGGCGTGTTAACAGCTCCGCTTACCTCTACGAAATGATTTTCCCTTGGGATAACAATGCTGTCGCCCGGCATGATAATAAGCGTGTTTGAGGTCAGATGCTCAGCTTTACCCGATAAGTCTTGTTCCACTCTTATTCCGTTTCTAAAGATCTGAGCATATGCCAAAACTCCGTAAGGCGTCAGGCCACCGGCCCTCGATATAATGTCATCAGCGGTTTCATCCCGCATTTGGATGGAATAATCTCCCGGAAACAACACTTCGCCCGTAACGCTGACAGTACCTATAGCACGATAATTAACGAGGCGCGGTACAAAAATATAGTCGAGCGGCTCCAGTACAAATTCATTAGCAGCTTTATTGTTTAGCGTGGAATCTATTTGGAGGGTATAAGTCTTCACTAATTGATTGGCCACTATATTGGTGGTATCTCTTAATATTCGGGAAACCTCTATTCTTTGAGTAGCGGCAGCGTCGGAAAAGCCTCCTGCCATGGCTAATATATCCTGAATCGTCATTCCCTGGCGAAAGACGAATATTCCCGGATTCTGAACCAAACCGCCGATCGTAACACTCCTGCCTTCTTGAAGGTCATTTGAAGATATAACGATGATAGAATCCTCCCGCGAGAGGATGATATCTTTTTCAAGACCGGATTTGATTTTTTTGAGGTTGAAAGACACGATTTCTTTTTGCAAATCAGGGCTGGTTCTTTTAATATAACCTCGTGTTAAGAATGCGTCGTCACGTAAGCCGTCTGCTTTTTCTATCAACTGGCTTAGACTTAACCCGGGCGTCAGCTCGAAAACACCCGGACGGTAAACTGCGCCGGATATGACAACTCGGTTCCCAAATCGGTTTAGTATCGCCTCAAAATAAACAGAATCTGCATTGGAGGGGACATAGCGATCAAAAAGTCCGGCCGGCACGTCCCTGACCGAGCGTTCTTTATCCCCATACTGACTAACTTTGGCAGACGATCGATAGGCCTCATCAGCAAAGCCGCCGGCATAATTAATCAGGTCTTCTAAAGTCTCTGTCGAATTTAGCTCATAAACGGCTGGTCTTTTTACCGCACCGGCAATAGAAACTCTTTTGGTGTATACGGGAAATCTAATAACATCTTGATCCTGGAGGCTGACATTGTCGGTAAGGAGGCCTTCCTGTAGAAACGTGTAAAAGTCGATCGTCTTTATAACCCGGTTATTCCTGATAAGTTCAATATTTCGAAGTGACCCATTTAAAGAGGGCCCTTGCGAGAGATATAAGGCATTAAAGAGAGTGGATAAAGAAGATATGGAATAGGTGCCAGGTTGTTTTACTTCCCCAATAATCGTGACACGGATAGTCTTAACATTGCCGAGACTGATGCCGATTTTTGTTTCACCACTGGTAATGGCTGGATAGATAGTCGTTAGCTTATTCTTAATAATATTATACGCCGATTCTATTGTTACACCATTCAGATTGACGATACCGGCATATGGTAACTGGAGGTTGCCGTCCGGAGTGATTTTCTGAACAATTGTCGTTGTGTTAAGCCCGGTTACTGTAATTATTAATTCATCATCAGGCCCGAGAACATAATTTTTAGGTGTAGCAATACGAATATTTGGCTCAAACGTTAACTTCGGGTTGTTAAAAAATTCATACCCATATGCCTGATCATTCGATTTTTGAACTTGTGGTATTACTGTTTTAATAGTGTCGCGTCTTTCCGGAATTGGATCGGGAGTACGCCTGATTTCATTCATTTTAGCTTTTGCCCCGCTGTATTGCAGTTTTGCAATTCGCTCCTTAAAGGCCTGGATTTCAATTTCAGGAAGACCTCTTTGCAAAAGCTGCTCATAAGCGACTTCTTCAGATACTCCACTGGATTGTAATCTTTGCCAAAGACTTAGTACTTGCTGGTCAGACAACTGACTTACCTTCTGATTCTGTAAATTATCTAAAGAAATGGTCTGTGCAGCAGAATGTTGAACCTTTAGAAGGGAAACACTTAGTACTAAAGTGAATAGTATGTATCGTAAACGCATGAGTTGACCCGAAATTTAAAATACAAATATAAAATTATATTGCTTTGTGAGGGATAAAAGGCTCAAGTCAAAGATGTAAACAATTATATAAGTCTGTGTTTACATGCCAGACATCCTGAGGAGGTGATTACAGTCCGATACTAGCTCCGAAGCTGAACAGGCTGGTATTCCTATTGGTATTATTCAATAACAGTTTTTCCCGAACAAATTCCAGCTGGCTTTGAAGATAGACATTATGAATCAATTGATAAGACAGCCCCAATTTTGTCTCTGTTTGCATCCTGTTTAAGCCGAATAGAAACTCCGGCTGGGGTTCCTGATAATACTGTTGTTCAAGCGTTCCACCTGAACCTTTACGAACATTCTGCCACTGTATCAGCGCCTTTAATCGTGGAATAGGAGTATATTCAGCATAGACCATCATGCGATCCGCATTGTCGCCCATCCAGTCTCCCAACAAATAACCCTGACTGCGATACGATTGCGCATTAATAAGATTTGAATATACGAAGGGATTGAGCCTTGTGTATTCAGTGCCCAGCGTTAAATAAGGAAGCACATCGGTTACCGAAGCACCCAGGGTAAATCCCAACTGGTTACGGCTTTTAGACCGGTCGAATATTGCGGAAGTTCTTATTTCATCTATAAAGGTACTGGCATAGAGATGAGTGTTTGGAATATGATTTCTGGAACTCACCTGGAGATAAAACTGTCCGTTTGAGCCTGCAGAAATATTGTGTCTGCTTGAATAATGGTCATAGGCTTTGAAAAACATAAGAGGCATGAGGTAGGCCACATTGAGCTTGTCACTATAAATAATCGATTCTCCGACACTAAGAGATAGGCCTTTAATCGGAAAGAAATTCAAGCTGTGAGTAGCCATGAACTTTTGGATATAGAATTCTCTTTTGCCACCAAATACCTGATTTCCTGTGGGATATGTTTTGGCTGAGTCAATAATGCCTGATTGAAGCCAGGCATGGGCGTATTGAAAGCTTAGCCATTTAACCGGCTTATAGTCGATACGGATAAATGGATAGGAAGGTGCTTTATCCGATAAGATAGTCCTTCCATTTTTCCCATAGCCCCATATCAGATTGTCCTTTCCTAAGGAGACAGAACCATTTTTCCAGTTATAGGTGATGTTGCCACGTATCTCGCTGTAAGTCAACCTCTCCTGATTTACTGTATTCGTCCTTACAATCCCCTTTTCATTATTGAAATCTTTCAGCGTATCCAGACCCTTCCCTGATTCGGTATAATCCTGAAAATAGAATTGGAACCCTATGTTTTCCCCCACATGGCCCCAAAACTGCATTCCATTGCCTTTTTTGAATATTTGCCGTCCGGTACCGGTTCTGGTTTCAAGGGTGAGGAGAGGCTCGCCTTTAACCACAAAGCCATCCTTGTTCACAGACACAAAGCGAATTCTTTGGGATGAATCGCGCTTCATAAGGTAAGCGGAGCC
>CAZFQV010000046.1:0-11079 GCA_964521175.1 uncultured Sphingobacterium sp. | reverse complement strand
GCTTTCTATCAGCTTATACGAACCTATAGCGACCGCCCCTCCGAGACAGGCTGCGAAAAATGTAATACCTAATTTTTTCATCTGTTTATAATTTGATTTTGAATCCCTAATAGGCGGGATTATATGAGCTTCTATCGACGTCACTTTTGAGCGGTAAGCTGATAGAGGTTCTATATGCCATCCTCATATTCCCCGTCGCTTAGAACAGATCAAATTTAATACCAGTTCACCGTAGTTCAAACACTAACCATGTTCAAACACTGTTAAAAATTGTTAAATGTATCGCATTGTTACATTGGCACTTATATTTACCTGCTTCCATTGTAAATTATAATTCCGAAATTTAACTCCTGTTAATTTAACTCCCGAATCCGCGCCAAAATGAGCGGCCTTAACGTATGGCTATGAAACTGCATTTTTATAAATATGAAGGTACCGGTAATGATTTTATACTGCTGGACAACCGTGAAGGCATATTTACGTCTCATTTAGATTCTGCCTTAATTAAAAGATTATGTGATCGGCGTTTCGGAATAGGAGCAGACGGATTAATGATACTCCAGCGGATAGAAGGTTACGATTTTGAAATGCTTTATTATAATGCTGATGGAAATGCAGGAAGTATGTGCGGCAATGGAGGAAGGTGTATAGCAGCTTTCGCAAAGTATCTTGGTGTCACCGGTAACGAAAGTAATTTTCTGGCAGTTGACGGGCCACACTATGCCAAAATTTCCGATATTAACGATCGGGTGAGTCTTCAAATGATCGACGTTTCGGATATTTCAGAAGACGGTGAGGCTTTTGTTCTGGATACGGGATCACCGCATTATGTACTCCCGGTAAAGGATCTTGTCCATAAGAATGTCTTTCAGGACGGGCAACAGATCCGGTACAACCCCATTTATGCTGAAAAGGGAATCAATGTAAATTACGTCGAAGACCTGGGTGATCACTATTATGTAAGAACATACGAAAGAGGCGTCGAAGATGAAACCTTTGCATGTGGCACTGGGGTAACAGCCGTAGCCATTGCTATGGCAAGATTAAAGAAACAAGAAGGTTTTAATCAGATAAAGATCGTTGTTCTCGGCGGTGAACTTCAGGTAAGCTTCAACTATAGCCAAAACCGATTCACGGAAGTTTTCCTCGAAGGCCCTGCGAAGCTGGTCTTTGAAGGCTATATCGATATCTGAAATTGGCTCTTACAGGAAGTCATCCTAACTCTCCCGTTTTGAATTATCTTTAGAATTAACATCCTTTTCTTTGAAAAACGACAAAATTCTGCTTAGGTTTAGAGTTTTTTAGTGCTCAGCTTACTAAAAAATTTGTTCAGACCCTATGTTGAGAGTTGATAGTAGCAAGCCTTGTAGAATTGTTTATTCAATTTGTAAGCATGATTTCCTGGGCTTTGTGATCGAGCCTCATATTGTACAGCTAAACCCCGACGGTGGATTCTCACTTACCTACCAGCGGATATTTAGCACCACGGCCTCAGAGTTTTCTTCTGTGTTGGACGAGACAGATTATGTGCTTATCAGGCTGCTCGAGGAGACCGAGCAAGGTCATATCATCAGACGTTTTCATAAGAAACCCATCCGACCCGTCGAGTATTTCAGCACGGTATTTAACGAAAAACTATATGAAACTCTCCGTCCGAAAATCGAAAAAAAACTGGTGGATGCGCTGAGCATGCTCGGCGATAAAGAGCTGTACCTGATGAGTAAGGAAGGCTGGCCAGTTGAGCGTAAAGTTAGCGTGGCGGAGGAGCCTGCCTCAATTTTATTCCATTTTAGGAGAGGCGAAAAGGAGACGCGGTATTTCCCAACCATGAAATTCAAAGGCATGCGCATCGAATTTATGTTTAAAGATGCGCAAATTATCTGCAATCAGCCGGCCTGGCTTCTACTTGATGACGTACTCTATTATTTTGAAGAAGAGGTGGAAGGTAAAAAACTACAGCCGTTTTTGAACAAACGGTTTATCTCCATCCCCAAAACATCTGAGAAAACCTATTTCGAAAAGTTTGTTGCACCACTTATTGAAAAACACGCAGTATATGCGGAGGGTTTTGAGATCCGTACCGAAAAATTCGAGGCAACACCTATTCTAAAGCTATTATATCCCGATAGTGAGGACCCGCAGCTGCAGCTCTATTTCCGTTATGGAAGTTATATATTCCCTGCCGGTAGCACCAGGCGAGTTTCTGTAAGAACAGAAAAAAAGGATAATGATTATATCTTTCATCGAATAAAGCGATCTCTGAATTGGGAAAAAAGTAAGCTGGATGTTCTGTTTAAGCTCGGGCTACGGTCGTCAGGATCCTTATTTCAAAGTACATTTACTGCCGTCATCGGGAATACGGCTGAAAAAATACCTTTTAGTATTATAAACTGGCTGAATGATCATCATGAAGAACTCGAAGCCGACGGATTCGTTTTAGAACAGTTGGAGGGTGACAAGAGGTATGTCATCGGCCGCAGCAAAATAGACCTGCAGATTCGGGAGAGCAACGACTGGTTCGATATCCATGCCGTGGTGCATTTCGGACCTTATCAGATCCCGTTCATTGATCTCAGACATCATATTCTTAACCGGATCTCCGAATTCAAGCTTCCTTCCGGAGAAACCGCTGTTATTCCATCCGAATGGTTCGGCCAATACAGCAACCTGCTTCAGTTTTCTGAAAACAGCAGAAATCTTAGACTAAAAAAATACCACATCGGTCTGGTCAATGATTTTGCCAATAGTGAGCTGGCTGCGGTGAGCATGGACAGAAAGTTGCAGAAGCTCTCTGATTTTGAGATGATAGAAGATGCCGATCTTCCCGTCTCCTTTCATGGCACGCTGCGGCCTTACCAAAAAGCAGGTTATAACTGGTTTCATTTTTTAAGGAAATATAATTTTGGTGGTTGTCTTGCTGATGATATGGGTCTTGGTAAAACTGTCCAGGCTCTTGCTCTGCTTCAAAAGATCAAGGAAGAGAATCAGGCTCCGGACGAGCATGTCCCTTCTTTAATAATCATGCCTACCTCTCTGGTCTATAACTGGATTAACGAGGCTAAGAAATTTGCTCCTAAACTCAAGATATACCCCCATACCGGAAGCTCCAGAAATAAAGAACCGGGTTTATTTTTCAAATACGATGTGATTATCACGACATACGGAATTACCCGCGTAGATATCGAGCTTTTGAAAACCCAGTATTTCTATTATATCATCCTGGATGAAAGTCAGAATATAAAAAATCCGGCATCAAAGTCCTTTAAAGCAGTTAAAAACTTAAAATCAAAATATAAATTAATATTAAGCGGAACGCCGGTTGAAAATACGGTGAATGATCTGTGGACCCAGATGTCATTTATCAACCCGGGTCTCCTGGGAAGCCAGCATTTTTTCTACAATGAATTTGTAATACCTATAGAAAGGAAAAAAGATGAAGAAAAAGCATCCAGACTTCAGGCCCTGATTAAACCGTTTGTGCTAAGAAGGACAAAGGACCAGGTGGCGAAAGAGCTGCCGGAAAAAACAGAAAACTTATTCTACTGTAAGATGAGTGAAGACCAGCAGGAATATTATGAAAAGGTTAAATCAGAGTATCGAAATGCCCTGCTTGTAGACCAGGATAGCGGCTCTTTCAAAAAATCGCAAATTCAGGTGCTTCAGGGCCTTACCCGACTTCGGCAAATCGCCAATCATCCCTTAATGATAGACGAAGGATATGAGGGTGATTCAGGAAAGTTTGAGAATGTGATCCACACCCTTGGCAATGTGCTCTCCCTGGGGCACAAAGTCCTTGTCTTCTCCCAATTCGTTAAACAGCTGGACATCTATCGTCGGTATTTCGACAGCCAGCATATTCCCTATACTTACCTGGATGGCAATACCAAAAATCGGGGTGATGTAGTCAAAGAATTTCAGTCAAATAAGGATATTAAACTCTTCCTGATCTCAATTAAAGCGGGAGGGGTAGGCTTAAACCTTACTGAAGCTGATTATGTTTTTATCCTTGACCCCTGGTGGAACCCGGCTGTTGAACAACAGGCAATAGATCGAACCCATCGCATCGGACAAGACAAGAGTGTTTTCATCTATAAATTTATCACCAAGGACACCGTGGAAGAAAAAATCCTCGCCCTGCAAAACCGAAAACGCAAAGTGGCAGAATCACTGATTACGACCGAAGAAAGTTTTGTCAAATCCTTAACTCAAAAAGATATTGTTGATATTTTAAGCTAACTGTAGGACGCAGGAATGACGAGCTTGCGCAGAGTAGATCAATTCACATCGCAGTTCCCCCGGATCAGATTCTCTGAACTGTTACTGCCCAGCCGGCGGATAGTAATAAAGTCTTCACATGCCCCTTCTTCGTCGCCCTGTTTAAGTTTACGCTGAGCCTGTTTTAACAAGCGATCAATAAACCGATCATCATAGCCAAGTTGTAGTTTGAGACTTTTAATGGCAAATTCATCCTCCGGATTGAAAGATCCTGCCGCTTTCTTATCATAAAAATTAAAAATAGCGCTGGTCAAGCCCTCACGAGCCTGATAGGCAGCAATCGCCGCCTGAATCTCGTCTTTCGAACGGGCCTCGCATTTGAAATCCCTGAGTATAAAATTAACGGGTAACACTATAGAGTTTAGCGTATCATATCCTTGGGGGACAATCCATCTTCCGGAACTAAGTCGTACTATTCTGAGAGCCTCCAGGTCAAGATCTATACCATAGCCATGCTCAATATGCGATTCAAAAATTCTTCCTTGCCGGTCGAGCTTAAAACTTACCTGAACCGTTCCCTGAAGACAATTAGCTTTGGCAAATTCAGGGTAAATGAGATGCGACTCAATGAAAGACCTCAGGCCTCTCTTGCCACCTCGAAATTCGGGCGTACCATCCGCAAGAAAAGTGTGAATACTTATAATCAGACTCATTAGCGCATACAGGTACATACTCTAAGATAATAAAACAAAATCAAGTTTCATTGAATTTAGGCGCACCTTTACATGGAGGCAAATAAAAAGAAATAATTATAAATATAATGAGAAAGAGCTCCGGCAACTACAAATAAGTGCCAGATCTCATGACTGTGCAGGAGCCTTCCCATAGGCTTATCTTTGTAGTAAAAGAAAGTTCCGGCAATATAAAATATACCACCAAGCAACATCCATAATATCGCTCTAAAGGGCAGCTTCTCCGCCATTTCGCTTAAAAGTGGGACAATAAGCGCACCCATGGCTATATATATAGCCAGAGATAATACGTTGTTTTTTAGTTGGTTAAAAATTTTCAGCGTGCAGCCAGCCAAAGCTATAAGCCATATCAAGCTAAATAAAGACCATCGTATATATCCGTCGAAAACCAATAGAGCGGTAGGGGTGTAAGATCCTGCAATCATTAGATAAATACAGCAATGATCGAATTTCTGCCAAAAACGGATCTCTTTTTCGCTCACCGGATAACTGTGATAAGTTGAACTGATCCCGAAAAGTACAAACGTACATATCCCGTAGATCCACGCAGCGGTAAACTGAGTATCCGTATTTGCCCGCATAAGCAACAGAACGGTGCCTGGCACGGCTAGCACGGCGGGAACAAGATGAGTGTAGAAATTGACCGGTTCCCTAATCGCTCTCCTTCTTCTAATCTTCCGGCTCATCCGGCTGTCTTGGTTCTTTACTTATTTTATCAAATATCTTATCCATCCGCTCCACATATTCGCTGGTATCATCCACAAAGAATTCGAGTTGTGGAATGATCCTCACCTGATCTTTCATTCGACTACCTAACTTATAGCGTATTTCTCCCGCATGAGACTTGATGGTATTGAGCGCTAGCACAGTATCATTACTGTTAAAAAAGCTTAGGTATACGCGGGCAATTGCGAGGTCTGCCGTTACCCTTACCTTGGTAATGGTTACCATAGTACCGGGAAGCAGGTACGTGCCTTCGCGCTGAAAAATTTCAGCCAGGTCTCTCTGAATAACCCCCGCAAACTTCTGTTGTCTTTTTGATTCCATAACTATTAATTTGCCTGATGATCATAAAATTATTATAAAACTATACTGTATTAGGATGGCGGGCGTATATTTCAATAAAGTAACTTATCATAAGGATAACGTGCAATATGAATAGCTTTTACTCTTTCATAAAGCAATGTCCTGAATTCTTCAATATTTTCCTTGTTCAGTGCCGAAATGAATAAGGCCGGACTATTATTGTTGCTCATCCAGCTTCTTTTAAAATCAGCAAGACTCAGAGGAGGATGCTCTTCCTGCGGATCAAAGTCGGCGGGCTTATAGGCATCGATCTTATTGAATACCGTTATGATTTCCTTATCAATCGCTCCCATCTCTTTAAGCGTCTCATTGACTGTATCGATCTGATCTTCAAAATTCTGATGCGAAATATCCACCACATGGATTAGTATATCTGCCTCCCTTACTTCGTCTAGCGTCGACTTGAAGCATTCTATCAGATGATGAGGTAACTTCCTGATAAACCCTACGGTATCTGACAGCAGGAAAGGAAGGTTATCGATCACCACCTTGCGCACAGTAGTATCCAATGTCGCAAAAAGTTTATTTTCAGCAAAAACTTCCGATTTAGCAATCATATTCATAATAGTAGATTTGCCCACATTGGTATAGCCTACCAAGGAAACTCTCACCAGCTGATTGCGATTTTTACGCTGTGTGGCATTTTGCCTGTCGATCTCTTTAAGCCTTTCTTTCAGTACCGATATCTTGTTTAAGATAAGCCTTCGGTCTGTTTCGATTTGACTTTCTCCTGGTCCGCGCATGCCGATACCCCCTTTTTGACGCTCAAGGTGTGTCCATAATCGGGTGAGTCTTGGTAGCAGATACTGCAATTGCGCAAGTTCAACCTGAGTTTTAGCCTGTGAGCTTTGGGCACGCCGGGCGAATATATCCATAATTAAATTACTCCTGTCGAGGATCTTGACCTGCAATTCGCTTTCCACATTTCTTAGTTGAGAAGGCGATAGCTCATCATCGAAGACGACCATATCAATGTCTTCCGACTTGACATAAGCCTTAATTTCCTCAAGCTTACCGCTACCTACAAAAGTCGCCCGATCCGGATGCTGCATCCTTTGAGTAAACGATTTGCTGGTTTCTCCACCGGCAGTGTCAATTAAAAAAGTCAGCTCATCGAGATGTTCCTGCGTCTGCTCTTCGGTTTCTCCGGGAACGATGATACCGACTAAAACTGCCTTCTCGGGCTTGATGACGGTGTCATGAAATTTTTGTCTTGGCATTTAAATTTAACAAGTGTTATAAATAAGAGTTTGGTGTGGTTTAATCAGTGTCCTAGTTGCGTTCAGACCGGATCGCCTTTACAAAATCCTGCATTGCCTTTCCCGGCTTTTTTTGCCTCATAAAATTTTCACCGATAAGAAAGCCATCGAAACCCGCATCTTTTAAGTCCCGGACAGTTTCAGGATCGCTCAGGCCGCTCTCCGAAATTTTCAAAAATTCTGTCGGAATGTGCTCAATAAGGTTATAAGAATGATCCAGACTAACCGAGAAATCACCCAAGTTACGATTATTTACACCTATGGCATCTAAGTCCACACATATACTGCGATCAAGTTCTTCCCGGTTATGAACTTCCAGGAGAACACTCATCCCAAGGCTTTTTGCCAGGCGGGCCAGTTTTTTAATCTCTGCAGGCATGAGTACAGAAGCAATCAATAAAACAATATCTGCACCAATTGACTTAGCTTCTATGATCTGATATTCGTCCAGCATAAAGTCCTTCCTTAAAATAGGGACTTCATTAGCCTCTCTGGCCTCGATGAGATCTTGATTCTCACCTCCAAAGAAAGCTGTATCGGTCAATACAGACAGCGCTGATGCACCAGCATCAACATAGGCTTCGGTGACATCCTTTATGCTCACATCTACGTTAATTACACCCTTGGAAGGTGATTGACGTTTAAATTCTGCTATAATACCACTTAGTGAGGGATCCAAAATATGATCGCGTAAAGAGTAACATTGTCTTAAAAATAACTCCGATTGCTCCAGCTGGGCAGTAGAAAATACCTGACGATCGTTTTCGATTTCCTGCCTTTTCTTGGCAACAATCTTATCCAGGATATTTCCTTTCACTCCACCGTCGGCCTTAATTTCCGTTTCTTTCATCCGATTTATTTACCTATTACTTATTGATCAGAAAGAGATGTAAGAGATTCTCAATCTGTGAGCCAGTTGCTAATTAATAATTTCCCATGTTCGGTCAAAACAGACTCAGGATGAAACTGTAAGCCTCTCACGTCTAAAGTACGGTGCCTTAATGCCATAATTACCCCATCAGTATCGGTTGCAGTGATAATAATATCATCCGGAATACCCTCAGTGCTTAGCGCCCATGAATGATAACGCCCGACTTTGAATTCTGTTGGACAGTTTCTGAATAATTTTTCCTCCCGATCCAGCACTTTTACATCTGTAGCTCGACCATGAACCGGCCTTGATAGGTTATAGAGCGTCCCGCCGAAAACCTCGCCAATGGCCTGAAGCCCCAGACATATCCCCAGAATGCTTTTACTCGCAGCGTAGTGGCGTATTACATCGGATAATAATCCGGATTCAGAAGGGATCCCCGGCCCCGGAGATAAAAGTATTTTATCAAATCTTTCTACATCGGGAAGCTCAAATTTGTCATTCCGCCATACCGTAGCCTCATGACCAATTTCATTTAAAAGATGTACCAGGTTGAAGGTAAATGAGTCGTAATTGTCTATGACTAATATATTCATTGTTGGTTATAGAATTCAGGTTTAGATATCGTCTCCTAAGGTAATGGCTTTATTATAGGCCTTCTGCCATTTCTAATGCTTTTCTCAAAGCCATAATTTTGTTATTCACTTCGTTTAATTCACTATGCGGATCTGAGTCTGCTACAATCCCCGCTCCAGCCTGGTAATGCAATACATTATTCTGGCTCAGGAAAGAACGGATTATGATTGCATGATTAAAGTCGCCGTTAAAGCCCATATATCCAATGGCTCCGCTATAGAACCCTCTTTTTTGCCCTTCTAATTTATCGATAAGCTGCATCGCCATATATTTTGGGGCCCCGCTCAGCGTACCTGCGGGGTAGGTATCACCAACTACATCAAAAGGATCAACTGATACTTGCAGCCGACCGGTAACTTTTGAAACCATATGAATAAGATGGGAATAATACTGGATCTCCTTAAATGATTTTACCTGCACCTGGTCACAGTGCCTGCTGAGGTCATTCCTGGCAAGATCTACCAGCATTACATGCTCTGCGTTTTCCTTTGCATCCCGCTTCAGACTCTCTGCAAGCTCCGCATCCTCCTGATCGTTCCCTGTACGCTTAAAAGTCCCGGCGATCGGATAGATTGCCGCTTCATTGCTTTTTATCGTTAGCTGTGCTTCCGGCGAAGAGCCGAACAGCTTAAAATCACCATAATCAAAATAAAAAAGATATGGTGAGGGGTTGATAGACCTTAACGCCCTGTAAACATTAAACTCGTCGCCCAGAAAAGGCTTTGAGAATGCCCTTGAAGGCACGATCTGGAAGACATCGCCCCGATAGACGTGTTTTTTTGCTTCTTCAACGATATCGATAAACTCCTGATCCGTAAAATTCGAGCTCTCCTCACCGTTCTGCCTAAACTTGTATTCGGGGAAATTCTTGTTTTGAATCAGATACTGGATCTTCTCCAGATTCGCCGGGCTGTCTTTGTCCAGACGATGCTCCAGCAAAAACAGCTCGTTTTTAAAATGGTCAATTACGATGAGATATCTATACACATGATACTGCATCAAAGGGATGTTTCTGCCTTCTACTGCGCTCGCCGTCAGTTTAATATCTTCGAAATGCTCTATACTTTCATAGGCGAAATACCCAAATAAGCCATTTGAGATAAACTTGAACTTGCTGGTAGAATCGGGTTCAAATTGTTGTCTGAACCTGGATATATGCTTTTTAAGATCAAGCCCTTCTAAAGGATATTGCCCGACGCTTCCATCAGGGAAATAGGTTTCCAGTTTATCTTCTTTAAGCATGATGCCGGCAATAGGATCACAGCAAACATAACTCAAGCTATTCTCCCGGCTATGATAGTCAGAACTTTCCAGTAAAATACTGTTTGGGTAAACGTCTCTTATACGCAAATAAATGCTCACAGGCGTTGTGGTATCTGCCATGAGTGTCTTATGCGTGGTATATAATTTATAATTCTTCATATATCAGCTTAAAATGAAGCTTTTCTTGTTACGGAAAATAAGTCATAAAAAAACCCGACGGTTTGATGCGTCGGGGTCTTCTATTTAGGTTTTGGTTGATTAATATTCTATCAAAACACCTGTCCCGTGCACCGCCCTGTTGAAGGGTACCACCACTGTCCGGTATTTTGTTGCATGTTCATTGATCACAAAAGTATAAAGAAATTTGGTATTCCAAATTTTTCTGTAAAATTTAATGCCTTGAGTTATGACCCTCCTAACAAAGGCCTGCCGCTCTGATAGATTGCCACAACTATTACCAGTAAAGCTAACCCATAATAAACAGCGATCGCCCGGTGTTTCGCTACGGCAAGCTGTGCTTTTTTCGAGCGGGAGTATCCTACGGTGATAAGTATCACCGCAAAAATCATTAAGACTGCATGCTCGACGGTCCAGTAACGAGTCGTCGCATCCTTCATAGCTTCGCCCATCTTTGCATAATTCACCAAGGGACTCACGAAATAAAGTACCAAACCAATCAGCAACTGGGTATGGGTGAATATTAACGAGAAGAGGTTTAGTTTACGATTGGCAGCGGTATATTCTTTTTTACCAAACAAAGCAATAATTGCTGAAACCAACGCAAGCACCAGGAACAGAAGAACCAAGTAACGGAGCCCTGAATGAAGGCCAAACAAAAAGTTGTACATATCTTTTATATTTATTTATCCAAAGTAAAGAAAAAACCAGGATTTATAACAATCTGATTCATTTTAACGTGCATCCAGATAAATCGCCTCGGGCGAGGTCTTTAAGGCGGTATTTATTACCGGGGCAATATTCCCATTATCTGCGTACC
>CAZFQV010000045.1:0-11102 GCA_964521175.1 uncultured Sphingobacterium sp. | reverse complement strand
TGTAATGCGGAAATATCACGAACTGTAAATTCCGGAAAAGAAAGATAGTAGGGCAGCCCCGTAACTGTATTTATGCTAAGCGGACTAGTGGTTCCGTAATGAGATCCCAGAATATTTGCACAAACTATAAAATGTTCTTTTGGGTTAAACAGACAATTATCGCCAAACAGTCCTTTCCACCACTCAAAAACATCAGAGTTTGCCGTCAGCGCATGACATACCCATACTACATTATTCTTTTTAGCATTTAGTGTCCCATAGGTATGATATGCGATTTCCAGATTGTCAATCTTCCTGCCGCTCTCAAGTCCAAAGGGTTGTTTATGTTTATAAATATTAATCGTGCTCATTCTAATTATATGATCCTCCGGGCCGCCGACTTCAGCCGGCCCGGAGATATCGCTTTATTTTATCGATGCAAAAGCCTGCTCAAGATCAGCCTTTATATCATCTATGTGTTCGATTCCAACAGCAAGTCTTAATGATGATGGTAAAACTCCTGCTTTTAGTTGATCCTCGTCAGACAATTGCTGGTGAGTAGTGGCTGAAGGCTGGATAATTAATGTTTTGGTATCTCCAAGGTTGGCCAGATGGCTAATCATTTTGAGATTATCCACAAAAGTTGTGGCTGCTTCTTTGCCCCCCTTAACTTCAAAGGACAGTACGGCTCCGAAACCATTCTTCAGATATTTCTTCGCCAGCTCATGATATGGGCTGCTGCTCAAGCCTGGATAAACAACCTTTTCTACCTGTGGATGACTTTCCAGCCACTTCGCTATTTCAAGGGTGTTGTCAACATGACGTTGAACACGTAGTGAAAGCGTCTCAAGCCCTTGGATTAGCAGGAAAGAGTTAAATGGCGATTGTGCCGGGCCAAAATCACGCAGCCCTTCTACCCGCGCTCTGATGATAAACTGAATGTTGCCGAACGGCCCTCCCACACCAAAAACATCGCTGAAGACAAGACCGTGATAACCCTCAGCAGGTTCAGAAAACTGAGGGAATTTACCATTACCCCAGTTATAATTACCGGCATCGACAATCACGCCACCAATACTGGTTCCATGACCACCTATCCACTTCGTAGCTGATTCAACAACGATATTTGCACCATGATCAATCGGCCGAAAAAGATATCCCGCAGCTCCGAAGGTGTTATCCACTATAAAGGGAAGATCGTGCTTTTTTGCTATTGCGGCTATTTTATCAAAATCCGGAATGCTGAAACTGGGGTTCCCTACAGTTTCTAAATAAATCGCCTTAGTTTTATCATCAATAAGCGACTCTATATTCGCCGGATTATCACTATCTGCAAAACGAGCTTCAATCCCTAGTCTTTTAAACGACACCTTAAACTGATTATAGGTGCCTCCATAAAGATGAGAAGAGGTGACAAAGTTTTCTCCAGACTGAATAATATTTGTAAGGGCAATAAATTGTGCTGCCTGGCCAGAAGCTACGGCCAAAGCGGCTACACCGCCTTCAAGGGCTGCTACCCGTTTCTCGAATACATCAGTCGTCGGATTCATGATACGAGTATAGATATTGCCAAATTCCTTTAAGGCAAATAGGTTAGCTCCATGCTCGGAGCTATTGAACACAAAGGAAGTGGTTTGGTAAATAGGAACAGCACGCGAACCTGTAGTAGGATCTGCTTCCTGACCGGCATGTATTTGCAGAGTTTCGAATTTTAATTGAGGAGTTGACATAGTGTTGTTTAGATATTTTAGGGGGTTTAATTAATATTTCATTTTTGCATAGGAATGCCCGCTAGGGATTAGCTGCCAAGATAAACGGATCTTTTCCGGTATATCTCAACAACAAATCTCAGAAGTACACATGTTAAAATCTGCTCGCATATCAGAAAATCGGCCGAAGAGATTTTGATTAGCCTTTTTTCTTAAAAGGAACACAGGAATAGTGATTGTTTCTCTTTTCATATTATTATAAATTTATAGTTTCCCAACGCGGGACAGGAATTGGCACCTTCCCCGCTTACGGGGGGTTGTCAGTGGGTCATAGAGCCTGATCTCTCGCCACTTCTGTATAAATCAATAAACCAAGAGCTTATTGAAGACAGATTGGTAATTGCAACCAAATAATATTTCAAAGATAGATCATATCTTAGATTCAAACCAAATTATATTTTAAAAAAATACTCAAATATTTGATAATCAATCATTTGACTCAAATGATTGACTGAGATCCTCTATCAGATCCTCAATATTCTCCAGTCCCACGGAAACTCTGATCAGGTTTTTCGGGGTTTTAGTATCAGGACCTTCAATAGAAGCCCGGTGCTCCATAAGGCTCTCTACTCCTCCGAGGCTGGTAGCCTGCGTGAATAACCTAACCGAGTTAACAACTTTTTTAGCTTCGGCCTCTCCACCTTTAACCAGAAATGAAAGCATGCCTCCAAAGGCACTCATCTGATTTTTCGCAATGTTGTGTCCTTTATGATTCTCCAGACCTGGATAAAATACTTGTTCGACGTGGCTGTCTTTTTCAAGAAAACTGGCTATTTCCATTGCGTTCTTTGCATGCCCTCTCATCCGATAGGGAAGCGTTTTTATGCCCCTAACCGTCATATAACAATCGAAGGGAGAGGGTACTGCGCCGGCGAGGATTTGTATGTTACGGATATTCTTCCACAATTCATCCTCCTTCGCACTAACCAGAGCGCCACCCAACACATCGCTATGGCCACTTAGGTATTTTGTTGTGGAATGCATAACCAGGTCACAGCCTAAGGACAAAGGCTGCTGAAATACGGGGGAGCTAAAGGTATTGTCACAAGCAACTTTAATATTGCCATGGCTTCGGGCAAGTTCTGTGAGCTTACGGACATCGCATATTTTTAACAAAGGATTTGATGGGGTCTCAACCCAGATAAGCTTCGTTTCAGGCCGAATGAGGGCTTGCACTGCCGGAATATCTGATAGATCCGCGAAGCTTACCTCGATAATCCCTTTAAATACTTCTACGATCTGCGCCCTTAAACCATGATACATATCATCGGGTGCGATAATATGAACGCCAGGACCCAGAGCTTGAAAAACCGCACAGGCAGCGGCATTGCCGGATGAAAATACACAGGCATCGGCAGCCCCCTCAAGTCTGGCAAGCACATTCTCCAGCGACCTCCGGTTGGGATTATCCATTCTCGAATACATGTAGCCCTGGGGGTACCCACCGTCACCGGCGCGTTCATAGGTTGTGGAAAGCGTAATAGGCTGGATAACTGCCTTTGAATAATCATCAATACGGTTTCCAGCGTGGATAGAAATAGTTTCAATTTTCATGAGAATATAATTTGTCCTTTTGGACACGCCCTGGGTTTCGCCCGATCAGAAACGACAGCTCAGCAGGCCTTAAGGAATTGTAAGGCAATATTAATTAATATAAAATTCCTGTGGGGAAAATAATAATGCTTTTACAGGGAGATGATTAAATGAATGTATTCTTTATCTTACCTTTGTAATTAGAAGTTATGGATGCTGACCGAAGTTTAAATCTCCTTTTACTGGATAAAAATATTTCAGACGACCTTCGCATTATTGCCCAAAAGGTTAAGTCGGGGTTGCGTATCTCCTTTGAAGAGGGAGTATTGCTTTATCGGAAGGCAAATCTGGGCTTTCTCGGTATACTGGCTAACTACGTGCGCGAAACGCGTCATGGCGATAAAACCTATTTCAATCGGAATTTCCACATCGAGCCTACCAATTTATGCGTATATGATTGTAAATTTTGCTCCTACTCAGTGTTGATTAAAGAAAAATCCGATGGGTGGGAATATACGATGGAGGAGATGCTCGACATCGTTAAAAAATATGATGATCAACCGGTAACAGAAGTTCATATTGTGGGCGGCGTGCTGCCGCAGTACGACCTCGAGTTTTATTCTCGTTTGTTTACTACGATTCACAAACATAGGCCGGCACTCCATGTTAAGGCGTTAACACCCGTTGAATATCATTATATCTTTAAGAAAGCCAAAATTGATTATGCCACTGGCATGAATCTAATGAAAGACGCCGGGCTGGACTCTATTCCCGGCGGCGGCGCAGAGATATTCGATCCCGAGATACGGAATAAAATAGCCAAAGATAAGTGCACCGGTGAACAGTGGCTACAAATCCATGAGGAGTGGCATAAACTTGGAATGAAATCGAATGCCACCATGTTGTATGGGCATATTGAGGAATACGAGCATCGGATAGACCATCTGGAGAAATTAAGAATATTACAAGACCAAGCTGCCGGCTTTCAAGCATTTATACCCCTGAAGTTCAGAAACGGTGATAATCAAATGTCTGATGTTCCTGAAGTTTCTGTGATAGAAGACCTTAGAAACTACGCTGTGGCACGGATATATCTTGATAACTTCGATCATATTAAGGCTTATTGGGCAATGATCAGCAGAAGCACCGCGCAGCTTTCATTGAACTTTGGTGTGGATGATATCGATGGCACCATTGACGATACTACTAAAATATATTCTATGGCAGGAGCGGAGGAACAGCATCCGGCAATGAGTACCAAAGAATTGGTGGAGCTGATCAGCGACGTAGGAAGGCATCCGATTGAAAGAGATACGCTTTATAACGTGGTCACCGATTATAAAGATTTTAAATTCTCTGATGAGAAAGACAAACCTAAATATTATAAATTACCAGTTCTGAATTGAGAAAAACACTTTATATTATCCGTCACGGTGAAACAGATCTGAATAAAAAAGGTATAGTTCAGGGTCGCGGAATGGACACTGATTTGAATGAGAAGGGCAGGGAGCAGGCTGACGCTTTCTATGAAGCCTATAAAAATATCCCTTTCGATAAAATATACACCTCTACGTTAAAAAGAACGCATCAGACTGTACAGAAATTCATAGATCATAACATCCCATGGATCCAGTATCCGGGCCTCGATGAACTGGGTTGGGGCATCCATGAAGGTCAGGAATCGATCAATCATATCAGAGCGGAATTTGCAGATATGCTCCAGAAATGGAATGCAGGTGAACTTCATCATAAATTTGAGGGCGGTGAGAACCCCCTGGAAGTGAAGGAGCGACAGCTGAGTGTTCTCGAAAAATTGATCGAGGATAATGAGGATAAAAATATCCTGATCTGCATGCACGGTCGCGCATTACGTCTATTCCTCTGTCTGTTGACCAACAGACCCCTTTCTGACATGGAAGCTTTTCCTCATTCTAACGTCACCCTCTATAAGCTGGAATACGATGGCCGGGATTTCCGTATACTTGAATTTAACAATACCGATCATTTAAAACACCTCTCAGAACAGCCTTGAATAAAATAAAAATTTCAGCAGTTTCTTATACCAACTCGAAACCATTCGTTTATGGCTTAACGCATTCCGATATTCTGAATCAGATCGATCTATCCTTAGATAATCCTTCACAATGTGCATACAAACTTATTAATAATCAGGTAGATATAGGTCTTGTTCCGGTTGCGTCATTGCTTCAAATACCAGGGTATCAAATCGTATCAGAATATTGTATCGGAGCATCAGGACCAGTAGATTCGGTATTTATTTTTAGCACCAAGCCAATTACTGAGGTCAGATCCCTATTAATGGATCCACAGTCTAAAACGTCTAATATGCTGGCCAGGGTGCTGCTGAAGAACCACTGGCAGGTACAGCCGGAATTTCTAATAGAAGGTGATGCTGATGCTCTTGTACTTATAGGAGACCGCACTTTCGGAAAGACGGAACAATATGAATATAGTTATGATCTGGCTGGCGAATGGCGCAATTACACTGGTCTTCCATTCGCATTCGCTGTATGGGCATCCAACAAACCGATCGCGGATAGTTTTCTAACTGCCTTTGATTCGGCAATGAAGTGGGGTCTTGACCATCGTATGGAGGTTATTGCATCTATCCCTGCAATAGAAAACTTCAATATTGAAGATTATCTAATAAATAAGGTAGACTTTGACTTCGATTATAAAAAACGAGAAGCTTTAGACAGATTTCACCAGCTCATTAAAAAACTGGGCGATTAAGCAAGAAGTATAAAATCATATTTCAGTCCCTCAATCTTCCCCAACCTTTCCAGAACTCTGTCCTCGGCCGACTGCCGGATCTCTAGCCGGATAGTACAGATATTATCGTATTGCTGATCGCGGATATTCAGGCTTTCATTTTTAATGACCCTCATCACATCATTCATCGTGGAGTAGTCGAAACGAATATCATATAGCGAATTTATCGTCTTTTCAATAATCTCTGCATTACTTAACGCATCAACTGTAGCTTGTTTGTAGGCATGTATAAGACCTGGAACACCCAATAAAGTCCCTCCAAAGTACCTGACTACCACTACCATAATATCGGTTAGCCCAAAGGATAAAAGTGTATTTAAGATAGGTCTTCCCGCCGTTCCTGAAGGTTCACCATCGTCTTGTATTCGCCAAACACTCGTATCATGACTAAGTCTTAGAGCCCAACAATGATGTCTTGCCTGGGTATGCTGCGACTTCAGTGCAGCTATAATCTCTTTAACCTCGGAATCTGAGCTCAAAGGATAAGCATAAGCAAGGAATTTACTCCCTCTATCCTTGTAAACGCCTTCTGCAGGTTTCGAAATAGTCTGATAGGTATCATTGAACGCCATAGCTAGCTTTGTGACATAATGAATATAGAAATAAGTGCTAAAAATATACCGGCATAATTTAGGCGACTCAGTTTCTCCCGGAATAATACGAGCCCGGCAAATGAGCCCAATACAATTACTCCGATGTTCATTCCGGAAAAGACGAGAGAAGGCTGGCGGGCTAAGGCCTGATGAGCCCTCAGGTAAAAAAGGATATTACCAAAGTTTATGGTGCCCAGAACGATCCCGAAAAGGAGATTGAAGAGGGTCAAACGAAGCCTCTCTGCATTGTACAGGTATATTAAAAAGATTACAGCTACTATAAAAGCGAGAATAAAAACGGCAAAAAGAGATGATGTGTAAGGAACAGCATTATTTTTAGCAATCTGCTTAAAAAGAATATCGATTATACCCATGCCCACAAATACAATTAAGGGATAAGCCCAATGGGAGGTTCCCTGCTTGTCGGTTTTCTCCCAGGGTATCGAACAAATAATTGCAAGGAAGGCTATCGCTAGTCCGGCGAGTTTTGCAGTAGAATATCCCTCTCCAAAGATGAGAAACGCAGCAAGCACGGGGATGAAAAGGGATAGTCGCTGTGCGATGTCTGTTCTGACGATACCGGTATATCTTATTGAAAGCCCTAATACCAAAAATATAGAGGGTAATAAAAAACCGAGGCCAATATAAGCTGGAAAGAGCACACTCCCGTAAGACGGCAATTTGGGGTCATAGATCAACCAGGTGAGCAAAGCGGCTGAAAAATAATTCCAGGTTATTGCCTGGCGTATGTCGATATGATAAGGTGTTGCCAATTTAAGAAGTATGGAAACAAGTACACTACAGCAAATACTTAAAAGAAGATAAGTCATCTTAAATGCTCTTTTGCCAAATTTCGAGTTTGTCTACCCCGGAATGAGTGGTAATAGTAGGCAATCTATTCAAAGTGGGTGCTCCGATACCGTCTCCCCATACGTTGACGCCTGTAAAGACTCTTGCCTCATCCCACAAATCCGCCTTAATAAATAAATTTAAGGTTTTGGCTCCGCCTTCAATAATGACAGACTGTACATCCATAAGATAGAGCTGATAACAGATAAGCTGCGGAAGTAGCTTATCAAAGTCTTCTAATTCAAGAAACTTCGTTCGGCCGACAATCTCAGTTTTAATTGCGTTAAATACAATTGTGTCTTGATTTTGGTCAAAAACGTGAAGATGACCGGGTAAATCCAGATGTTTGTCGATAACAATACGCAGAGGATTTCTGCCTTCCCATTCCCTCACGTTCAACTGGGGATTATCATATAATGCTGTATTTTTCCCTACCAAAACAGCGTCTTCTACGCTTCTCCATTGGTGAACCAACTGCTTAGACATCGGGGAACTTATCCATCTTTGCGTTCGATCAACAGGAGCCATAAATTTATCAGCAGTCTGCGCCCATTTCAGGATAATATAGGGTCTGTGTTTTCGGATTCGGGTAAAGAAACGCTTGTTTAACGACAATGATTCCTCTAACAAAACTCCTTCAGTGACTTGAATCCCTGCGGCCCGAAGCTTCTCAATACCCTGTCCGTTCACATCCGTGAAGGGATCGCGGCATCCGACAATAACTCTGGGAATCTCGTTCCGGATTATTAAGTCGGCACAGGGAGGGGTCTTGCCAAAATGGGCACAGGGTTCCATGCTGACGTATAGTGTCGACTCTTTTAATAGACTCTCAGCATTGCTGAAGTTTTCAAAAACATGCCTGATGGCATTAACCTCGGCGTGTTCCTCTCCATACCTTGCATGATAACCTTCTCCGATAATCATTCCATCATGAACTATCACTGCACCTACCATTGGATTTGGACTCACGGCGCCCATCCCTAAAGTAGCAAGTTCTATACAGCGTTTCATGAATGATTCATGTTGCTCCATATACAAAAGTAATCAGGAAAATTCAATAACATGACCTTTACACCGCTTTCCCAATTTATATCCAGATCAACATTACCATACCAGTTCTAAGCCTAAATACCTTACTTTGCGGTATGCGAATCTCGGATATTGAAAAAATCTTTATTAATGATCTCTATGACAGGTACGGCAGCAAGGAAGCTTCGGGTATTACCTGGCTGTGTATCAATCATATCTGCAAAATCAGTCGTATAGAATATCTCCGGGAGAAAAACAGGGAACTCAATGAAAACGAGCTGTCAGAGTTTTATAGAATACTTGACGCAATGAAAACAGGCGTCCCTGTACAATATGCATTGGGCGAAACTGAGTTCTTTGGTTCTAAATTTACCGTAGATCCTCATGTGTTGATTCCAAGACCAGAAACAGAAGAATTAGTAGACTGGATACTGAAGGATATGAAAGTCATGCGTCTATCCAGGCCTTTCAATGTCCTGGACATCGGTACGGGAAGTGGCTGTATTCCGGTAATCATTAAAAAAATCTTTCCTGACGCTGAACTATTTGCTATTGATATCTCTAAGGATGCGCTAAACGTCGCACAACAAAATGCTGCGACAAATCATACGGCCATCAACTTTATTCAGGATGATATTTTACATCACACCGGGGATTACAACAGTTTTTCCATTATCGTTAGTAACCCGCCCTACGTTACGCTGAAAGAAAAGAAAGAGATGCACTCTAATGTGCTCGACCACGAGCCTCATACCGCCTTGTTTGTACCAGACGACGACCCATTAGTATATTATGCTGCTATTGCTGATTTCGCAATCCAACACCTGGATGAACAGGGTTATCTATACCTGGAGATCAATGAAAATTATGGACAACAAACCATAGACCTCTTAGCTAAAAAAGGGCTTAAGAATATTGGATTACGGAAAGATCTGCGGGATAAGGACA
Organism: uncultured Sphingobacterium sp.; assembly: GCA_964521175.1. GTDB lineage: Bacteria > Bacteroidota > Bacteroidia > Sphingobacteriales > Sphingobacteriaceae > Daejeonella. The sequence goes on along the minus strand of CAZFQV010000045.1, from coordinate 1,609 downwards.
GAATGATCAGGGTTCAACTTTAATATTCGCAAAATATGAAAGTTCTTAACTTCTGGGGTGGTAGTGAATGATCGTTTCTCTTAAATAATCTCTATCGAGGTGTGTGTAGATCTCTGTGGTAGTAATACTTTCATGACCCAGCATTTCCTGTACTGCGCGCAGATCGGCACCGCCTTCAATCAGATGAGTAGCAAAAGAGTGCCTGAAGGTATGAGGACTAATATTTTTGCGGATCTCCGCCTTAAGTGCCAGCTCCTTAATTATTAGAAATACCATAACCCGTGATAAGGGGTTTCCCCGACGGTTCAGAAACAGAAAATCCTCCTTTCCACTTTTAACAGGGGTATGAACGCGTACTTCATTTAGATAGATATTAATAAACTTTATGGCTTCAGAGCCTATAGGAACGAGTCTTTCTTTGTTTCCTTTTCCCAGGATCCTGATAAACTCGATATCTAAATATAATTGAGAAATCTTTAATCCGGTTAGTTCGGAAACCCTTAGGCCACTGCCGTACAGCGTTTCAAGCATAGCCTTATTTCTCATTCCCTCCGGTTTGGAAAGGTCTATCGCATCGATCAAACTGTTGATTTCGACTATGCTTAGGGTATCCGGAAGTTTTCTGTTAGTTTTCGGGCTCTCAAGTAGAGCCGATGGATCTGTCCTGATCTTTTCTTCGAGCACCAGGTATCTATAAAAAGCTTTGATCCCTGATAGAACCCGAGCCTGGGTAGGGGAGGTCATTCCCAATTTATTTACCCAGGCAAGGAAATCATTGAGATCGCCTGCTAACGCCTCGGTAGGTTTTTTTTCTTCAGATCCTGACAGAAAAAACTCCCTCAGCTTCTTCACATCATGTAAATAAGCATCGACGGTGTTCGCAGATAGCGCACGCTCAAGTTTTAAATATGTTCTGAACCCAAGAAGTGCTGATTGCCAGTCCAAATTATTTTCTAAGTTTGAATTATAAAACAATTATAGATAAACTATATTCTAATGAAGATACAGATCATTAACGGACCAAATTTAAATCTATTAGGCGTACGGGAGAAATCAATCTACGGTGACAGCAGCTTTGATGCTTATCTTAAAGAACTACAAGCCAAATTCAGCAGTATCCAGATCGATTATTTTCAGAGCAATGTAGAGGGAGAGATAATCAATAAGCTACATGACGTTGGGTTTAGCTATGACGGAATCATTTTAAACGGAGGAGCTTATACTCATACATCTGTGGGTATTGCCGATGCGATCGCGGCCATAAAAACGCCTGTAACGGAAGTCCATATATCCAATATCTATGCTCGCGAAGAATTCAGGCATATTTCCCTTACTGGAAAGAACTGTAAAGGTGTACTAACAGGTTTCGGGCTGGACGGTTACCGCCTTGCCCTGGAAAGCTTCTTATAGGTGAAGGTAGGTTCGCTTTTTTTGAATAAAATATTTCCAGACAATGCTCTTTCTATATAAACCAGCGTTATTAAACCCGGTGATTTGATTGTTCCTGGCCTTAGCGAGGCTTCTAAAGAAATTCTTAAAAAAATAGACATGAGCTTTGCTCACCGCTCTCGCGTGGGCTGGTTTACCGTCATTTAAAAATTTAATCAGC
>CAZFQV010000044.1:313-11160 GCA_964521175.1 uncultured Sphingobacterium sp. | reverse complement strand
CTAGGGTTTTACAGCTGCATCCTCCTTTTTCTAATGGGTATCACCGGGCCGCAATGGTCGTTCCCCTGGTACAGAGATGCACTCAGGAAGTCACTTGGCACCTACGTGGCGGCAGACGCGCCAAAGCCTGCAGAGCTTGTTTCGAAACCAAATTCTGCCAGGTTGGATAAGTTGATGATCAAGGATTACCTGGCCTCCGCTGATCAACACCTGGATTATAAGGGAGACTATACTGTGAGTATACCTGCTGATTCTTCAGCTGTAGTAACGATAAACAAGACCCGTACCGGATTTTTTGCACCTGCGGCAGGAGATAAGCTGGTACTCGATCAATACAGCTCAGAGCTAATACACATTGAGATCTTCGGCGAGAAGCCTTTGAATGAACGGATATCTGGTTCGATTAAAGCTATTCATGTGGGGAATGTATATGGTAGTTTCTCGAAATTACTCTACTTTTTAGCCTGCCTTGTCGCGACAAGTCTGCCGGTTACCGGAACGCTGATATGGATCAACAAGTTTAAGAAGAAAGCCAGGTAATCCCCATGTCAGGATGAGCAAGTGCGCAAGTAGATCCAATTTGCTTACTAAGTGAAAGAAGTCTAATTTCGTGGTCTAAAATCAGACCTATGGCAATTGAAAGAGGACCGGTCTCCCGTTTTATGGAGACAAATTATCTACACTTTAACGCAGCGGCATTGCTGGATGCAGCAAAAGGGTATGAAACCCATCTGGATGAGGGGGGCAAAATGATGATTACCCTTGCCGGTGCAATGAGCACCGCTGAATTAGGCATTTCGCTGGCTGAAATGATCAGACAGGATAAGGTTTCAATTATCTCCTGCACGGGTGCCAACCTGGAGGAGGATATCATGAATCTCGTAGCACATTCACACTATAAACGTGTTCCTCACTACCGTGATTTGAGCCCCCAGGATGAATGGGAGCTTCTTGAAAACCACTATAATCGCGTCACGGATACTTGCATTCCTGAAGAGGAGGCCTTTCGCAGGCTACAGAAACATATATTCAAAATATGGAAAGATGCGGATAATTCCGGCGAGCGGTATTTCCCCCATGAGTATATGTATAAAATGCTTTTAAGCGGTGTTTTGGAACAATACTATGAAATTGACCCCAAAAACTCATGGATGCTGGCAGCAGCAGAGAAGAATATACCTATTATAGTACCCGGCTGGGAAGACTCGACCATGGGTAATATTTTCGCCTCCTATGTGATGAAGAAGGAGCTCGAGGTGAGCACGATGAAGAGTGGTGTCGAGTATATGGGTATGCTTGCTGACTGGTATATTGCAAATTCAGCAGGCAAGGGAGTTGGGTTCTTTCAGATCGGTGGAGGGATCGCCGGAGATTTCCCGATTTGTGTAGTGCCTATGCTCTACCAGGATATGGAGATGGAAAATATTCCATTCTGGAGTTATTTTTGCCAGATCTCTGATTCTACAACTTCCTATGGATCTTATTCCGGCGCCGTCCCTAATGAGAAGATAACCTGGGGGAAACTTGACATTCATACACCTAAGTTTATCGTAGAATCAGATGCAACAATTGTTGCCCCATTAATTTTTGCATGGGTACTCAAACAATAATTATTTTTGCCGATAACTACAATATCCATGCGTGCCTCGGATTTGGTCGGACTATTAATAATCCCTGTTTAAAGAACTAAATTTGCAGATTACCACCTTAATTTAGAACGATTATAAATTATTAAAATAGGTCATGCTTATGTCATGGTTATGTTAATAAAGTATACTTTTGTCAACTGAAATAGTTAATACAATTAATTAACAAATTTCGTTAAACACAATTTCAATTCTTAAGCATTAAATACTCGATATGAGAAGCATCTCATTGTTTTTTAGAAGTGTTAAAAAGTCTCTGATCCTAATTTCCTTTCTGAGCGCCGTCGCTGTATCATCTGCGCAGGCCCAGGATGCGGCAGCCGGAGCAGCGATATTCAAGCAGAAATGTACTGCTTGTCATGCCATTGGTAAAGTTGTAATTGGGCCCGACCTGAAAGGGATAGAATCCCTTCACGATGAAGCATGGCTTATTAAATGGATAAAAAATGCTCCTGCATTTATAGCCTCGGGCGATCCTGAGGCCGTGAAGGCTTCGGAGTTTTCGCCTGCAGCCATGTCGGCCTTCCCCGAGCTATCGGACGATGATATTAGAGGCGTGCTTGCCTACATTCAGGCTGAAGGGAATAAGCCGGCTGACGCACCTGCAGCAGCGGGTGCAGGAGGAGCAGCGGCCGCGAGCGCAGGATCAGAAGGAATCAGTAATTTCATGATTTTTGGCTTGATTGCAGTAGTCGTTATCGCGTTTCTGGTGGTGGTGGTTCTGAATCGGGTAATTTCTACCCTGGAGCGGGTTATCCTGCAAAAGAAAGGCGAGTATACTGAAGAGCCTGAAGCTGAGCATAAAGATCGTTTAGCCGGACTTAAGAAACTAAGTAAGAATAAAAAATTTATTTTGTTTATCGTGCTGCTTGCGGTAATAGTATTAGGATCTGCAGGCTGGATGGGCATGTGGGAAACAGGTGTTCATACTGGCTACCAGCCGGTTCAGCCTATTAAGTTTTCTCACCAGCTGCATGCCGGGGTGAACAAGATCGACTGCCAATATTGTCATACCGGGGCATTTACTTCGAAAAACGCATCTATCCCATCTCTTAATGTGTGCATGAACTGCCACAATTATGTAACGGCATCTGAGAAGTATGATGGTAAGACCTCTCCCGAAATCCAGAAGATATACACCGCCCTGGATTACGATGAAAGCACCAAGCAGTATGGTAATGATACGAAACCGGTTGAATGGATACGTATCCATAACCTGCCGGACTTAGCTTACTTCAACCACTCACAGCACGTTTCAGTGGCTGGCATCGAATGCCAGAAATGTCACGGCCCGATCCAGACGATGGAAGAGGTTTATCAATACTCTCCGCTGACCATGAAATGGTGTATCAATTGTCACAAGGAAACCGAAGTTAATCATAAAGACAATCCATACTACGACAATCTTATCGCTGCTCATGATAAATTAAAAAAGGGTGAGAAAGTTACAGCAGCGGTCCTTGGAGGATTGGAATGCGGTAAATGCCATTACTAAGAATAGAATTATAGACACACACGTATACAGTTATATAGCTTAAATGGAAAGCAATAAGAAATACTGGAAAGGTTTAGAAGAGCTGCATAATACCAAAGATTTCGTCGAAAAGAACAAAGACGAATTTGCAGAGCCTCTTCCGATGGAAGAAGTGCTGAACGATGCAGGCTTGAGTACCGTAACTCCGCGACGCGACTTCTTAAAAGCGCTGGGATTTGGTTTGGGCGCAGTAACTCTGGCAGCATGTCAGACAACACCCGTTCATAAATCCATCCCATATTTGGTAAAGCCGGAAGAGATCATTCCCGGAGTTCCGAATTACTATACCTCAGCATTTAACGGACACAGCATTCTGGTGAAAACCCGTGAAGGCCGTCCGATTAAAATTGAAGGGAATCCCAATTGTATCCTGGGTAAGGGCGCATTGGATGCCAAAGGACAAGCCTCTGTTTTAGATCTTTACGATGTATCTAAACTGAAGGGGCCGGTTATAGATAATGCAGAAACCTCCTGGGAGAAAGTCGACAGCTTTGTGAAAGCTGAGCTTTCAAAGGTAAAATCAGGTGGAAAGAAAATCAGGATCGTTTCTTCGACGATTAATAGTCCGAGTACGAAAGCTGCTATTGCTGATTTTACGACACAATATCCTAATACCAAACATATTCAGGTTGATGCTGTTTCGTATACCGGTATTATCAAGGCAAACGAAAATAGTTTTGGGAAGGCCGTACTTCCGAGATACCGTTTCGATAAGGCAGACATCATTGTAAGCTTTGGTGCTGATTTCCTGGGTAGCTGGATTTCCCCGCTGGAATTCAACAGACAATACGTTTCCAACAGAAATGAGGCATCGTTGAAGAATGGTAAATTGTCTCGCCACATCCAGTTTGAGGCGGGTATGAGCCTTACCGGCACGAACGCCGATGCACGCATCCCTGTTAAGCCATCAGAAGAGGGCATTGCCCTGCTGAACCTTTACTCTGCATTGGGCGGATCCATTGCCGGAGGTGGTAAATTGAGTAATAATCCAAACGCTGAAAAGGCTATCCTGTTGGCAGCAAAAGAGCTGTCGACCGCTAAAGGAAGAAGCCTGGTTGTTTGTGGATCGAATGATATTTCAATTCAAACGCTTGTCAACGCCATTAACTCTCTTCTGGGGAATTACGGTACCACAATAGACTTAGATAATCCTTCCTATCAATACGCTGGAAATGATGCTGATTTTGTAGAGTTTATTAATGAGATGAACCGTGGTGAGGTCGACGCTGTTTTCTTCCTTAACAGCAATCCTGGTTATGATTACACCGATGCGAAGGCATTTGCTGATGCACTGGCTAAAGTAAAGCTACGAGTATCATTTGCCGACCGTAAGGATGAAACAGGTGCTTTATGCCAGGTCATCGCACCAAATCATCATTATCTGGAATCATGGGGTGATGCTAACCCGGTCGAAGGTTATTATACAGTAGTACAACCTACCATTAATCCGATCTACAATACACGGAATGCGGAGCTTGGTCTTTTGATTTGGTCTGATAATGCAGCTCAGGACTATTATTCATACGTGCAGAATAACTGGACTAAAACGGTACTTGCGCAAGCTGGCCTGAGTTGGGACGACCTCTTGCAGAAGGGTTCCGTTGCACTGCCGGAAAAAGCAGTCGGCGCGTATTCATTTACGGGTGATCTGAGCCAGGTCGCGCAGAATATTGCGTCACAGGCTGGCACCTTCGCTAAAGGCGGTGATAACGCGATAGAATTACATATTTATGAGAGTGCGGGTATCGGAGACGGAAAGTCTGCGAATAACCCATGGCTACAAGAGCTGCCGGATCCGGTTTCGAAAGTGACCTGGGATAATTACGCGGCTCTCAATCCGAAATATGCTGAAAAATTAGGTTTAAGAGAATTTGATCTGGTAGAGATTAAAACTGATAAGTATAGTGTTACCCTTCCGGTGCTTTTTCAGCCTGGTCAGGCTTCGGGGACAGTTTCAGTAGCTCTTGGTTACGGCCGGACGATGGCTGGTAAAGCAGCCGTTGAGGTTGGTAAAAATGCCTATCCATTCCTTCGTTTCGCGAATGCCAGTTTACAGAATAGTGCGGCAGCTACTATCACAAAAGCCGGCGGTACTTACGAACTTGCTCAGACACAAACCCACCATACTATTGAAGGTAGAAATATTGTACGCGAAACTACCTTAAAGGATTATTTGCAAGATCCTAACTCAGGCACCGGGCACCGTCATCAGAACAAGTATGAACTCTGGGATGATTATGAAATGCCAGGACATAATTGGGTGATGGCGATCGACTTAAACGCATGTACAGGTTGTGGAGCATGTATCGTGGCCTGTAATGCAGAAAATAACATCCCTGTAGTTGGCCGCGATGAGGTACGCCGTCGCCGGGAAATGCACTGGATTAGAATCGACCGTTATTATTCCATTAACGATAGTGGCAATAGAGTAACTGAAGAAGATGAGATCAAGGATCTGGAGACCATGGATAACGTTTCCGTGATTCACCAGCCGATGCTATGCCAGCATTGCGATCACGCTACCTGTGAAACGGTATGCCCGGTGCTGGCCACGGTTCACTCTTCTGAAGGGTTGAATCAAATGGCTTATAACCGTTGTATAGGTACAAGATATTGCGCGAACAACTGTCCGTACAAAGTGCGTCGTTTTAACTGGTTCAACTACTGGAATGATTCCCGTTTTGACAACTATTTGAACAACGAGTTTACCCAGCTGGCTTTAAATCCCGACGTGACATCTCGTTCACGTGGTGTGATGGAGAAGTGTTCTATGTGCGTCCAGCGTATACAGGCTGGTAAGCTTCAGGCGAAACTTGATAAGCGCACACTGAAAGATGGCGATATTAAAGTAGCATGTCAACAAACCTGCCCTACTAATGCAATTATCTTTGGTGATGGAAACGATCCGGAATCAGAAGTGTCAAAAGCATTGAAGAGCGAACGTACCTATTATGTACTTGAAGAGATCAATACAAAACCAGGTATTGGATATCAAACAAAAGTCAGAAATATTGTAGAGGTTTAATACAAGAAATTCAAAACATATGTCATCTCATCACGAGTCTATACTTAGAGAACCTTTAATAACCGGTGAAAATATTACCTATTCGAAAGTCACCGAGGATATCCTTGTTCCTGTAGAAAATAAGCCTAACAAAGCTTGGTGGATTGGATTCATAATCTCAGCTACCGGAGCGGCTCTTTGGGTGTTCGCGGTAAGCTGGACCTTTTGGTTCGGTATCGGGGAATGGGGATTGAATAAAACAGTCGGCTGGGCCTGGGATATCACCGGCTTCGTATGGTGGGTAGGTATCGGTCATGCCGGAACTTTGATTTCGGCAGTACTCCTGCTCTTCCGTCAGAACTGGCGTAATTCAATTAACCGATCGGCGGAAGCAATGACCATTTTTGCGGTTATTTGTGCCTCAACTTATATTATATCCCACATGGGAAGGCCATGGTTATTTTATTGGGCGCTTCCTTTACCGAATCAGTTCGGTTCTTTATGGGTAAACTTCAACTCCCCATTGGTCTGGGACGTATTTGCGATCTCTACTTATTTTTCAGTTTCATTGGTATTCTGGTATACTGGTTTACTCCCTGATATCGCGACTATCCGTGATCGCGCAACCGGCTTACGCCGCCGGATCTATTCCATCCTGTCATTTGGATGGAACGGATCGGTAAAGACTTGGCAGCGCTTTGAGATCGTGTCGCTGATCCTTGCGGGTGTTGCCACGCCACTGGTACTTTCCGTTCATACGATCGTATCTATGGACTTTGCAACCTCGGTAATTCCGGGATGGCATACAACCATTTTCCCTCCATATTTTGTAGCGGGTGCAATTTTCTCTGGTTTTGCGATGGTTCAGACGCTTTTGCTGGTAACCCGGAAGGTGATGAATTTTGAAAATTACATCACGATGTTCCATATCGAATCGATGAATAAAATTATCATCCTTACCGGATCAATTGTAGGTGTAGCATATCTTACCGAACTATTTATTGCCTGGTATTCTGGAGCGGAATATGAACAATATGCTTTCCTTAACCGGGTGAGTGGCCCTTATTGGTGGGCTTACTGGATTATGATGAGTTGTAATGTAATCTCGCCTCAGATCTTTTGGATTAAGAAAGTGCGTACTAGTATAGCGGCCTCATGGATATTGTCTATTGTGGTCAATATCGGGATGTGGTTCGAGCGCTTCGTTATCATCGTAACGTCATTGCACCGCGATTACCTTCCTTCAAGTTGGGTAATGTTTTATCCAAGCTGGGTTGATATGGCCGTATTTATCGGCTCCATTGGTGTGTTCTTTACGCTTTTCCTGCTATTCCTCAGGGTTCTCCCGGCGATAGCTATCGCTGAGATTAAGGTTCTACTCAAGAGCTCCAGCGATCAGGCCAAGAGAAAGTTGATTCGCGAGAAAGCAGTTGACGAGGGACAGGCTGAATATTATCTTGAGTCTCTCGAAAAGTACGACAGTGTTTCACCCAGAGTTGCACAATACGAAAAAGTTTAACCATGAGTAATATAAAATTTATTTTAGGTCATTTCGAAGATCCGGATGACCTGATGCACGGAATCGATAAACTGCAGGAGGATAGCATCAGTATTTATGATGTATATACGCCGATGCCTATTCATGGTATTGAAGACAAGCTGGGTATCAAACGTTCCCGTCTCGGTAAGGCGGCCTTCCTTTTCGGTATAACAGGGACGATCACCGCATTTACAATGCTAACGTATATGCTGGTGTATGATTGGCCAATGAATATTGGAGGTAAACCGCACTTTGCATTCCCGGACTTTATTCCGATCATGTTTGAGTTGACGGTATTGTTCTGTGCCTTTGGAGTGGTAGGCACCTATTTCATCGCAAATCATCTGGCTCCCGGGCGTGCTCCGAGAGTAATGGATTTTCGTGCTACTAATGATCGTTTTGTAGTGGCTATAGATGCGAAGGAAAACCCTTACCCCGATAAAATTGATAGTATATTAAGAGGAGCAGGTGCTGTCGAAATTAAGCACAACGAAAGGAAATATGTTAGTTATGAATAAGGTTCTGATAATCTTTACCGCTTTTTTTATTGTGTTTACGGCCTCAGTGATGAGTTCCTGTTCTAATAAAAGGAGTACGGGAATAGAGTTTGCACGTAATATGTATGATCCTATAGGATATAATCCGGATCAGCCTAATACTCTTTTTAAGGATGGGAAAACCGCTCAGGTGCCGCCGAGTGGTACAGTGCCTGTGGGTTTCGACAGGACAGATTCTTATCCGAATAATGCTGAAGGGTATGAGGCCGCTGGAGCAAATCTGACTAATCCTCTGCCGGTTACTATTGGTAATTTGGAAAAAGGCAAGACATTGTATCTTAACATGTGTTCACACTGCCATGGACTTGAAGGAAAGGGCGACGGATCGATTGTGAACCTGGGCAAATTCCCTGCCCCGCCGTCATATTCCACTGGTAACTCATCAAGAGGGGGAACTATGAAAGAGCTGTCTGATGGGAAAATATTTCATACCATTACCTATGGAGTTAACTTAATGGGACCACATAAGTATCAGTTAACTCCAGATGAACGCTGGAAAATTGTTATGTACGTTCACGAATTACAAAAATTACAATAGTCAATTGCTGAAATCAGATGGGAAATCATAATCATAATCTTACTGAACAATTTATTTTTTCAGGCAAATTAAAAACCTGGAGCATTATTGCAATAGTAGTAGGCGTTCTGGCTATAGGCTTCGGATTTATTTCGGGGCAACATGAGCGCACCTATGCTAACCTGCTGTTAATGGCCTATTATTTTACCTGTGTGTGTGCTGCGGGCTTGTTCTTCATCACAGTACAATACGTGTCACAAGCCGGATGGGCAACAGGTTTATTAAGGATTCCTGAGGCGATGTCGCGTGTTCTTCCGCTAGCCTCTTTGATCTTGTTTGTGGTTTGTACTGCAGGTCTGTTGAGTCATAATTTATATCATCATTGGAACGGCGAAGGACTGACTGACCCGGCTAGTCCTAACTTTGATAAGATCATCGCAGGGAAGTCAAGTTATCTTAATGTTCCTTTCTTTATAACTCGCCTTGCAATTTTTCTGGGTACCTATAGTTTCTTCGCTTATCTTTTTTCAAAATATGCGGAGCGGCAATCAAACGAAGGCGGGCTTGTATTATACGATAAAAATATCAAGTGGTCAGCAGTATTCCTGATTATTTTCGGATTTACGACTCCAATATGGGCATTCGATACAATCATGTCGCTTGAGGCACATTGGTTTTCGACAATGTTTGGCTGGTATAATTTCGCAGCGATGTGGGTTAGCGGATTATGTGTGATTACTTTGATAGTAATTCTTTTGAAAAAAGGCGGATACCTTTCATGGGTGAATGAAAATCATCTCCATGATCTTGGTAAGTTCATTTTTGCCTTCTCTATTTTCTGGGCTTATATATGGTTTTCACAGTTCTTACTTATCTATTATGCCAACATGCCCGAAGAGACTGTTTATTTCTATAAAAGGCTGGAACCGGAGTATCTACCATGGTTTTGGGTGAATATTATAATAAACTTTGCTGCCCCGCTACTTTTACTGATGGCACGTGATTCAAAAAGAAAAACGGATATCATGCTGTTTGTCTGTATAATGTTAATATTGGGTCACTGGCTGGATTATTACATCATGATCATGCCCGGGACAGTAGAAACAAACCGTACTTTTGGCATAGTCGAAATCGGCACTGCTATTGGGTTTGCAGGTTTGTTCACGTTTCTGACTCTTTCCAAGCTAAGCAGTAGATCTTTGGCTCCGACGAATCATCCGTTCCTCGAAGAAAGTCTGCATCATCAAATTTAAATAGAGAGGTCTTAATACCGAAAGGAAAAATATTACGAATAACATGAGGTTAAGAGAAATTTTGAATATCAGGAATATAGCTTCAATTGTGGCAATATGTGCCATGATGTTGTCTGCCGATTTATTAAACGCACAAGTGCAGGATTCTACGGTCAGCTCAATAACAGCGGTGGAAAATGCTGCTGCCTCCACTGCGACGGAACTTTCACCATCAGCCGAACCACTGATTAGTACTGCAGTAGATTCTGTAGCCCGGTTCAAGAATATGCAGCCTATTGTGGAAGGCACTGATCATACCGCAGCCTATAAAACCGGGGCATTTTATACGCTACTGTTCGTCCTGTTATGCGTATTCATAGCGTTAATAGGAAAAATATTTCAGATTTATGAACTGAGTAAGGATATTCAGGGGAGAGAGAAGCCTAAATTTGACATTCGTCGTTTTCAGGGTACATTATTCCTGGTAATCCTTATAGTAGGTATGTATGGGATATACTGGTCGTACACCGTGGAGGGTGCAGCGAGTATGCATGAGCCGGCATCGGAACATGGACTCGATATCGATTTTATGTTTAAGATAACTACTATTATTACATCGATAGTATTTGTATTAACGCATATAGCCTTATTCGCATTTGCATATATGTATCGGGGGTCTGATAAGAGGAAAGCATTTTTCTATCCTCATAATAATGCGTTGGAGAGATTATGGACTATTATTCCGGCAATTGCGCTGACCATTCTTGTGCTTTTAGGCTTCTTCACCTGGCGGAGCATCACAAATGTTTCTGAAGAG
>CAZFQV010000044.1:0-303 GCA_964521175.1 uncultured Sphingobacterium sp. | reverse complement strand
CTCCGGTGATGACAATGTAATAGGAAAGCGGGATTACAAACTGACTACTCCAACCAATGGACTGGGGATCGACTTTACCGATCAAAAGAGCTGGGATGATAAGCTGGCGAGTTAAATAATTATACCTGTAAATAAGCCGGTAAGGTTCGTTATAGGATCAAAGGATATCCTGCATAGCTTCTATATGCCTGATTTCCGTGTTCAGATGAACGCCGTTCCGGGTATGCCTACTTATTTTCAGTTTACCCCGCGCCTGACTACCGCACAGATGAGAGAGGAGCGCAAGAATCCTGAATCTAACTA
>CAZFQV010000043.1:0-11341 GCA_964521175.1 uncultured Sphingobacterium sp. | reverse complement strand
AGACCAAACAAGAAAAATTATTGCAATTGCAATCACCCATAAGCGGGCGTTCCGGGTAAACATGTCTAATGGCCGTCTGTAAATTTATATCCAACCCCGCGGATAGAGTGAAAATAGGTCGGATTCTTCTGGTCCGGTTCGAAATACTTGCGGAAGGTAAGAATGAAATTATCTATCGTGCGGGTGGAGGGATAAACATCATAATTCCACACGGTTTCCAAAATCTGCTCGCGTGAAACCGCATCATTGCGGCGCTCGATCAGCAGCTTTAACAGCATGGTTTCTTTTTTTGTTAATGGAGTGACGCTGCCGTCATCATCCTGAAGCTCAAAAGAATTAAAGTAAATTGTCTTATTACCAATCTTATAGGAATTTAGCTCTTTCAGATCATCCCCTTTCATGCTGCGCTTAACCAATATCCCCACACGCAGGATAAGCTCTTCCAGATTAAAAGGCTTTACGAGATAATCGTCTGCTCCCTTTTTGAGCCCCAACACACGATCCTCGCTGGTATTCTTCGCAGTTAAGAACATGATGGGAACTTCTGAGTTTTCCAGTCGAATAGTTTCAGCAACCTGGAATCCGTCAATCTCAGGCAGCATAACATCCAGGATAATCAGGTTAAAGCGCTCTTCTTTAAAAATTTTTAATGCTTTTTTTCCATCAGCAGCAGTAGAGACTTTATACCCTTCCAACTCCAGGTTGAGCTTGATTGCTTCGAGCAAGTGTTCCTCGTCTTCGACGAGCAGAATTCTTTGTTTAGCTGGCATTTGCGTTGAATATTACTTCGAAAATAGTTCCCGAAGGTGAATTATTTTGGACTTTTATCGTTCCATCGTGTCGTTCGAGTACCTGTTTAACAATAAATAAACCTAAGCCTGTACCTTTTGTTATACGGGTGTCCTCGCTTCCCACTCGATAAAACTTATCAAAAATACGTGATTTTTCTTTATCGCTGATACCGATGCCGGAATCGGCGGTAATGAAGTGGATCTCCTCGTCCTTACGGAAAAGCTTTACATTAACTTCTGCGCAGGGTGGCGAATATTTTACGGCATTTTCGATAAGGTTGGTCACCATAGAGGTTAGTGCAAACTTATCCCCTGATATCATAATTCCCGGCTCAATAACAGGTCTGATGATCTGAGAACTACACGTATGCACCTGCAAGCGATCGGAAACACTTGCCACGAGTTCAGAGAGATTAAAGACATCCTTCGGAAATGAATAAGAGTTACTCTCTATCTGGCTAGTAATCAGAATGTTCTCTACGAGGTCATCGAGCCGCTCGATATCTTTCAGTGAGTTCTTAAGAAAAGATTTTTGCTGTTCCCGATCCAGATCGCGTTTGAGTATGGTCTGAAGATAGAGCTTTATCGAAGCAAGAGGCGATTTAAGTTCGTGGGTTACCGACAGGAGGAAATTTTTCTGCTGCTGGTGGAGGTTGCGCTCCTTGTTCAGCGCTTTATGAAGATAATAAGCTCCAACAAACACAATAAATAAAAATACCGCCGTCTCGCCAAGTACCATACCCTTACTGTTGGGGTTTGCCTGCAGCAACAGTAGGCCCCACCATATAAGCTGCATGGTAGAGTATAGAACCAGAAAGTAAAATATCAACAGCGGTCTTCTCATCTTTATATCCTTCCCTTCCTGAAAACAAAGTCAAGACTCTCAAAAATAGCACGCTTAGCTTTTTCCAGCTCAATCTTTGTATGTGCCGAGGATACAAAACCCACCTCATATCCGGAGGGGCCTAGATAGACACCGCGGTTCAGTAGTTCCCGGTGCATCATCTTGAATTTCTCCATACTGACGGGATCGATTTCGCCGGCTGAATTAATCGTTTCCTGATCTGTAAACGCAAACCAGAAGATAGAACCGATGGTAAAGACTTTGAATTTATAATTACGGGCGGTTGCGAAACGCTGCACGGATGCTGTAAACTCGAACGTCTTGTTATTGAGATCTTTATAGAAGGATGATTTAGCCAGTTCTGTCAGCTGTGCAATGCCGGCAGCCATAGCTACGGGATTACCCGACAGGGTTCCGGCCTGATATACAGGACCGTCAGGTGATATCATCCCCATAATCTCTGATGATGCGCCATACATTCCGACGGGCAGGCCGCCACCGATTATCTTTCCGTAAGTGATTATATCCGGCCTAATATCGTAGTAGCCGGCAGCTCCTTCTAAGCCGATGCGAAAGCCGCTAATCACTTCATCGAATATCAGCAGTGTTTTATTTTTCGAACAGATCTGACGAAGAAAATTCAGGAATTCCTGAGATTGAATGAGCAAGCCGTTGTTCGCGGGTACCGGTTCAATAATAACCGCAGCTATTTGATCGTTGAATTTTTCGAAAGCCTCTTTTACAGCCGCCTCATTGGCCAGGGGCAACACGATTGTCTCATTGGCGAAAGCCTGAGGTATTCCGGCTGAGGACGATTCACCAAAGGTTACCAGCCCTGATCCTGCTTTAACAAGTAATGAATCTGAATGGCCATGATAACATCCCTCAAACTTGATTATTTTATCCCTCTTGGTATATCCGCGTGCCAAACGAATAGCTGACATCACCGCTTCGGTACCCGAACTGGTAAAACGCAACTTCTCAATGTACTTATTATTCTTAAGTATCAACTCAGCAAGCTGGTTCTCCAAACCCGTCGGAGCACCAAAACTCATCCCATTCTGCATCACTTCCGTAACTTTCTCGCGTACGGCGGGATGGTTGTGTCCGAGAATTAAGGGCCCCCATGAGGCACAAAAATCGATAAATTGATTACCGTCCGCATCCCAAATAAAGCAGCCGTCACCTTTCTGAATGAAAAGCGGTGTGCCGTGAACAGACTTAAAAGCCCTGACCGGTGAGTTGACACCTCCCGGGAAATAAGTCTTGGCTTTTTCATACAGCTCTGCGGATTTTTCTCTCGGAATATCCGGTTTACTCGAGGTATTTATCGGAGTCTCCTCTTCAGTACCTGAAAATATTTTCTTTAATGATCCCAGCATAGTTTCTGTCTTACTTGTTCCCTTATCTCCTTATTAATATATTAAACTGAAAATCGTCAAATTTAAATTATCTACATCCATTTATTTTCAAGTATTTCACGGGCGTGATAGGTGATAATAATACTCGCACCCGCACGGGTGAAGGCATACATATTCTCCATCACAACCTTCTGCTCGTCTATCCAATCCATTTTAGCTGCTGCTTTAACCATGGAATACTCACCAGAAACATTGTAGCAGGCTACTGGCAGGTCGGTATTATCTTTTAGCTGGCGGATGATATCCAGGTAAGCCAAAGCAGGCTTAACCATCAGGATGTCAGCACCTTCATTTTCATCAAGCACAGCCTCGCGGATCGCTTCATTGGGGTTTCTAAAATCCATCTGGTAGGCTTTTCTATCGCCCTTGTCCGGTGCAGAACCTGCCGCTTCCCGAAACGGCCCATAATAAGCTGAAGCGAACTTAATGCTATAGCTCATAATGGCCGTATTTTCAAACTTATTCTCATCCAGCACTTCGCGAATTCCCAAGACTCTTCCGTCCATCATGTCAGAAGGGGCCACCATATCGGCACCGGCTTTTGCGTGGACAAGCGCCATTTTAGCCAGTACTTCTACCGTCTCATCATTATGCACATAATCATCATGCATAATACCGCAATGTCCATGAGTGGTATAGGCACAGGTGCATACATCTGTGATAATATACAGGTCATTGCCGAATGCTGATCTTAGTTCTCTGATGGCACTCGCGACAATAGAGTCTTCAGCATAAGCAGATCTCGCATCGATCGCTTTCTCTTCACCGGAACCGAACAACAATATTTTATTAATCCCAAGAGTCAGGGATCTTTCTACATCCTTAATAAGCGCATCCGAGGAAAAATTGCTTATTCCAGGCATTGCATCTATCCCTTTAATAATATTTTTACCGGGTACTACAAAGTATGGATAAATAAACATGTCCTTTGAAAGCCTCGTTTCAGAGACCATCTCGCGCACAATAGGTGTCTTTCTTAATCTTCTGGGGCGTATTATCATAATATCTTTTATCTATGCCGATCAGTAGTCAAGGGCAAAAACCGCCTCGGCCAGTCCAACTTCATCGGGTGAGTAGGGAAGGGTGTATTTTACACCCATCTCATCAAACTTCTTACCGGTTGACTTACCTATACAGATCACCTTTTGCTCAGGCTCCAATAAATTATTAACAAAATAAGATTCAACATTTGACGGGCTTGTAAAAATCAACACTTCCGCATACGATTTTTCGACATTATCCTCAGATACGGTTTCATAGACTGTAAGCTCGACGACCCGGGTATCTGCGGAAAGCGCTTTGGGGATTGTCCGTAAAGAACCTTTGGCGCTCGGAAATAAAACGTGTGAGCCGTTTGCAACTTTGGCAAACTCTCTTGCGATATCTTTGGTGTCTATACCTTCATCTTCCCCTGTGAAATGAGCCTGCTTCCCATAATAACGCAAGGTATCTTCAGAACCACGACCAAGCACCCCGAACTTTGTCTTTTTGGGAAGCTGAGGATCCAGCTTAAAAAAGTATTCGATCGCATTTTTACTGTTAAAAAATACCCAGTCGATGTTTCTCAGTATGAAAGGATCAAGGATATTGATGGAGGGGAAAGTCCGAATCAATGAGCGTCCATCTACTCCGATATTGTTCTTTTCTAAGGCCTTCCTGAGATAGCTCGTCTCGGAGAGTTCCCGCGAAACAAACACATTCTGTGGGAATTTCCGCTCAGGGTCATATTTAGAAACGATTTTCTCAGCGAGGCCCACCGTGGTTTTAGATTGCAGAAACAGGCGGTCAGGAAATTCATCACCTTCTTCTGCCTTTGATGTCCATACCTGATAATAGGCTCCGTCTTTCCTGCAATAGCATCCCAAAGGCATGCGACAGCCACCATTAAACATATTCAGCACCTTACGCTCGACTCCTATCTGAGCAGCGACATCTGATTTGTTCAACTGTTGCAGGGTCTCTAAGAGTTGATGATCACTTTCTCTGATCTGCACAGCCAGCACACCTTGTGCCGGAGCCGGAATTACCTCCATCGGATCAAGCTCTTCCACGTAAAACTCACTCAAATCGATTCCAAGGCGCTGCACGCCTGCCTTTGCAAGCATAATGGCATCGTAGTTCTCATCCCGAAGCTTCTGGATTCTGGTTATTACGTTTCCTCTTAGCTCCTCGACCTCAAGATCAGGGCGGACAGCCAATAACTGAGATTTTCTCCTGTTAGACGATGTGCCAATCATCCCTCCAAATTTCACAGAAAAACGCTGTCTGATGTCAACGCAATCCTTCAGGATAATAATTAACTCGCCTGGATCTTCACGCTCAGACACCGCTGCTATGATCAATCCCTCCGGATTCACCGTTGGAAGATCCTTATGTGAATGGACGGCCAGATCGATCGATCCGGCTAATAGCTCATCCTCCAGTTCCTTGGTAAAAAACCCCTTACCCTCCAACTTATCAAAGCTGAAATTCAATATTTTGTCGCCTTGGGTTTTGATGATTTTAATCTCCGTTTCAAGGCCTATTTTTTCGAGTTCGTCTTTAATGAAATTAGCCTGCCAAAGGGCAAGCTCACTTCCTCTTGTTCCGATTACAACTTTCGACTTTCCGGCTGCTCCGGGCAAATGATCAGACATGATAATATTATTATTCAGCTTTGAGAGTAAAAATAACCAAAACGATCAGCACCAAAGGCTCTAGCTATTATTAATAAATATATCTTTTGCCATGACCATTGGAACGCTGATATATTTTTTTTCCATATAGTCGATAACCCTGGCTAATATTTCCCGTGAATTCTCATCCATCCCTTCAATATCATCGGCAAATATGCCATTAACTGCTCTGTTTCTGATCTCTTTGATCTTTTGAGGAACATCACGCATTGCAATTTCCACCCGTCGCTGTTTTAGAACCGGCTTAAACTCCCTGATATTACGGTCTATGATTCCTTCGGCATGAACAAGTTCTTCATACCGCTCTTTAAGATTATTATTAGCAATCTCCTGCAGCCCATGGACCTCGATAAAGGTAAGCGGATTCTTCTCCAGCACCTCGGTGCAAGTATCATTTGGCACGGCGAGATCCACTATGATCTTCCTGGAAGTTTCTCCATTTAACAGGGATTGATAAATTTCATTAGTAATAATAGGCTCGGTAGAGCCCGTGCAGGTAATTATCGCATCAAAGCCATTCTTATATGTTTTCAGATCATCGAGAAGGTAAGCTTGCCCGCCCAGCTCTTCCGCCAGAGCCTGAGCTTTTGATAGCGTACGGTTAAAGACCGCAAAGTTAGAATACTTATGTTTTTTCAGGTATTTAGAAATGTTCTTATTGGTCTCTCCAGCGCCTATGATTAACACCCGAGAGTTGGTGCACATTTTTAGCTCGCGAAGCTTACGATAGGCCAACGATACTACGGATACAGGCTTGCGAGCGATCCCGGTATGCGTATAGACTTCCTTTGCAGCTTTAACTACCCGATCCATGATCATGCGCAGGTAATCACCGGTAAATCCGGTGAGCTGACAGGTTTTATAAGCCTTACGTATCTGCGTTAAAATTTCCTTTTCCCCTACAACCAGGCTTTCCAGCGAGCAGGAAATTCTCAGAAGATGATTTAATGCCTCGATGTCTTCATATAAACAAGCTTTATTGGCAAAGTCTTCAATCTGCTCATCAGAAATAGACAAACCCAAGGCCCGAATAAAACTCTTCAGAAATTCATTCGTCAAATCATGCTCTGCAATGAAAACAAACTCAACCCGATTGCAAGTGCCAATATAAAATATCTCAGATATACTAAAACGATCTTTTACACCATTTAAGCAGCTCTCCAGATTTTCGTTACAGATCACGAATTTCCCCAGATCTCTGAGATCAACCTGCTTGTGAGTAAAGGCAATAACTTTAAGAGACTTCAAAATCAGCTTATCCTAAGTAACAACAGTCACAAATGTACACAATATGGCTTTTTGGGTGTGTCACCTGTTTGTAAACAGCGATGTTTAGACTCATTATAAATAGTTTTACGCTCCAAAGAGACCTACGATTTTAAGATCTTTCTGAAATATACGTCCGCTAATATTAAGCCCATGCCGGCCATTATAGATACATCAGCCATATTAAAAATCCCCGTTTGTATGATACCGAAGTCCATGTGCAGAAAATCGGTGACCGATCCAAACCTGAAACGGTCATATAGATTACCCGAACCCCCACCGATCACAAAACAAAGTCCACAAACAAGCAAGGCAGGAATGTTCTTCCTGGCGATCAGGAGATAAACACCGTAAAGTAAAACCAGCGCTGGCAGGAGATACAGGATAAGAAACTTGATGAAAAACGGCAACGCACTTCCCAAACTCAGAAAGGCGCCGGAGTTCTCAATTCTGGTTAAGGTCAGAAAGTCGTCTATGATGCTTATGCTTTCGTGATGCTCCACCTGTTTCCTTACGATGTTCTTCGAAATCTGGTCGCAGCCGAAATTACAAATGATAGCGAGGAAAATGATCGTATTTCTAAGAACAGCTCGAATGTTCATAATTGGATGCTTTTCAGGCACGGTAAGGCGTAGCTTAATTATCTTCAGGATCCAGCCAATTCCCATCTTCCTTGATAATACCAATCAACTCCTCCAGAGCATCTTCAGTGTTTACGCTCTTCTTTACCACTTGCTTACCACGATAAAGCGTGATCTTACCTGGTCCTGTACCTACATAACCATAATCGGCATCGGCCATTTCACCCGGACCATTGACAATACAGCCCATGATGCCAATCTTAAGACCTTTCAAATGATCGGTACGGCTGCGTATCATCTGCGTAGTGACCTGCAGGTCGAACTGTGTTCTTCCGCAGCTGGGGCAGGAGATATATTCCGTCTTCGAGATGCGTGAACGCGTGGCCTGGAGTATCCCAAAGGATGTTGTCAGGATGGTTTTCGTTGGAATATCGGTTGAATCCAGCCATATTCCGTCTCCAAACCCGTCGAGAAACAAACCTCCTATATCTGTTGCAGCATACAACTGGAACTGATCGCTACTCAGACTACCGGGATAAGTCCGCCTGATGATCACCGGTACTTCGATACCTGCCTGGAGGAAACTAAAGAAAACTTGTCTCTGGTCCTGCATGCCACAGGCGGCACCGGTCTCCAATACAAAAACCAAAGTATTATCAAGTGGGATACGTTCAAACTCATTTGTCCCTAGATCTGAGTTAGAAACAGACACTAAATTCAAAGAAGGATCTTTTTTTTCAGCATCGAGGTATTCTCTAATGCTAAAAAGAGGGTGACAATTACTCTTGTCAGTAAGTTTCTTCCAAGTGGGGTAATTATAAAGTTGTTTTAAGTTTCCGGGGAAACTGAACGAGGGAAGCTGATCGGCCAGATAGACGAAATCTGTCGACTGTTCACCCATATTATACTTGTCCAACACAGGAGAGTATAAATACCCCACATCCCCAAGTATCATCGGATCCTTAAGGTTTTTATGGGAGAGGTCAATGACTACTCGCGGCACCTGATGTCCGCCAATAAACGTATTGAGTTCAGCTGTTTGTCGTTTTTCATAGTGAAACGGAGAATGCCCTAAAGGATACGGATCACCCGTCGATGAGTCATTCATACCCGCTACCTCTTCACGCTCTACATAGCGATCTGCCAGTGCAATCGCCACTGGCGCCTCCAATTCCGGCTCTTCGGTTAACGATACCCTGATCGTATCACCCAGCCCATCTTCGAGCAAGGTTCCGATACCGACTGCCGACTTGATACGGCCATCTTCACCATCGCCGGCTTCGGTTACTCCCAGGTGCAAAGGATAATTCATGCCTTCCTTTACCATCGTTGCTACCAGCAGCCTGTAAGCCTGCACCATTACCTGCGGGTTGCTTGATTTCATGGAGATCACCAGGTTGTAGTAATCCAGGTCCTCGCAGATGCGCATAAATTCCATAGCCGACTCAACCATCCCTTCAGGGGTATCCCCGTACTGGCTCATAATCCTGTCTGAAAGTGATCCATGGTTTGTACCGATACGCATCGCGGTGCCATATTCCTTGCAGACCTTCACCAGGGGGGCGAATTTCTGATAAATTCTTTCCAGCTCGGCCTGATATTCGGCCGGCGTATATTCAAAATTCTCAAATCTCTTTTTATCAGCGTAATTGCCCGGGTTTATACGCACCTTCTCGACAATACGAGCCGCTTCCTCGGCGGCATTAGGAGTGAAATGTATATCGGCGATAAGGGGAACATGGCAGCCCCTTCTGGCGAGTTCTTTTTTGATCTCCGCCAGGTTCCGCGCTTCCTTGATACTTGGGGCGGTTATCCTGATGTATTCACAGCCGGCATTGACCATGCGCAGAGACTGTTCCACTGTTCCCAGTGTATCCATCGTATCAGTGGTGGTCATACTCTGGATACGGATGGGATTATTTCCTCCCATCGCAATATCTCCGATGCCGACCTCCCGGGTTAAAAACCTGGAATAAGCAGTCAGGGAATTGCAATATATGCCCGGCAAAGCCTGTATAATCTGTTTCATTCAGAGGATATAATGGTCTGGAGCCGGCCGCTTTGAAACCAAGGCCAGATCCGATACAAAAATACGGAATTTGGAGAGAATGTGAGCCGGAAAATGGTAATACTCGTTTCTTCGGTATTACACGATCTATTCCTCTCCCCTGTTGGTTCCATTTCCATTTAATACAGAGCTCGCTACATGGGTCTGCACGTTGGCTAAGTTGTCGAAAGCCGGCATGAATGAGGCTGAACTGCTCAAAGCCATATCCCGTTCATATTGTGAAGGATAGGGCGTTTTCATAAGACTCCCCTCGGGAATCTCCGGATACGTTTCAGCATAGGTCTGTATTCGGTTCGGACCGATACGGCGGTACACAAAGGTACGCTGAATATCGTCTGGTAAACGTATTCCCGCAGCTCCCATTAGTTCCAAAGCACTGGCTACTGTCTGTTTATGAAAATTACAAACCCGAACTTTCTTATCGGCCACGACCAATCCTTTGTAAAGGGCAGGGTTTTGCGTAGCGACTCCTGTCGGGCAGGTATTCCGGTTACATTCCAGTGCCTGAATACAACCAAGAGCAAACATCATTCCTCTGGCCGAATTACACATATCGGCTCCAAGAGCAAAGTTTTTAACCAGATCAAAACCCGTAGCAACTTTACCGGAGGCGATAATACGGATATGTTTCTTTAACCCGAAGCCTTTCAGAACATCGTAAACAAACGCAAGTGCATCCCGCAGAGGCATACCCACGGCATTGGAAAACTCGAGCGGAGCGGCGCCGGTACCACCTTCGCCCCCATCCACGGTGACAAAATCAGCATAGATGCCCGTTTCCTGCATGGCTTTACAGATCGCCATAAACTCGCTCTTATTGCCGATGCAAAGTTTAAACCCGATCGGCTTACCCTCGGATAAATCACGGAGTCGCTTAATAAAGGCTACCATCTCCAGGGGCGTAGAAAATTCGGTATGCGCCGGCGGAGAAAGCACGTCTTTGCCCGGCTCTACCAGACGGATACGGGCTATCTCGGGAGATACCTTGGCGGCAGGAAGCATCCCCCCATGTCCTGGCTTTGCTCCCTGTGAAAGCTTAATCTCAATCATCTTGACCTGAGGAAGATGGGCTCTCTCCATAAAGGCTTCATCGTTAAAACTTCCATCCAGATTTCTACAGCCAAAATACCCGGTACCTATTTGCCAGATAATATCGCCCCCGGGCTGCAGATGATAGTCGCTCAAACCACCTTCGCCGGTATTATGTGCGAAATTGCCCATGAGAGCGCCTCCGTTTAAAGCCATAATGGCATTCTTGCTAAGTGAGCCAAAACTCATCGCAGAAATATTAAAAACACTGGCTGAATAAGGCTGGCTACAATCAGGCCCACCCACCAGCACCCGTGGTGCGGGGTCGAGTTCGCTGGGATGGATAGCCGCCACACTGTGATTCAGCCATTCATATCCGCTCTCATAGACGTCAAGCTGGGTGCCGAATGGCACCGTATCATCCACGGTCTTAGCCCTCTGATAAATCAGGGATCGGTTAATTCGACTAAACGGCCGACCATCTGTATTGCTTTCCACAAAGTATTGATAGATCCCCGGACGTAAAGTTTCCATTAAAAACCGTACATGCCCGAAAACGGGGAAGTTTCTGGAGATGCTATGTTTTGTTTGCAGAATATCATAAACACCCAGTAAAACAAAGGGAACTATAATAATCAGAAGCCAAAGTACAGACTTCCATATCAG
>CAZFQV010000042.1:0-11483 GCA_964521175.1 uncultured Sphingobacterium sp. | reverse complement strand
ATCTTCCTGTATGGTGATATTGAGAATTTTCTCTGGCTCACCTGTTTTCACTCCGGTAAGATTTGCCTGATCACCGTAGTCGTCAATGAACTGTAGATTCTGAATGATGTCGGCCGGCAGGTTCTTAATGGCCGTAGCTACATCGGTACCGAAAAAGTCCTTACCATTCACCCTGATTTTGGTGATCTCTTCCCCCTGATTCGTTACATTCCCATCCTCATCAACACTCACGCCGGGGAGTTTACGGAGTACTTCATCCACAGCGTCTCCTTCCCTTACAGGGAATGATGCGGCATTGAAACTTACCGTGTCTTCCCCGATCTTAACAGCAGTAACAGCTGTAATCACAACTTCATTTAGCGTATTCATTGAAGTCTTCATCGTGATTGGGGGTATATTAAGAATATTTCCCTTCTCGATCTTATACTTTTTCATGAAAGTCTCGAAGCCGAGGAACGCTGCTGAGAAAGTGAATTCATTAGACTTAACACTATTAAACGAGAACGCTCCATCTATATCTGCGGCAGTTGCAGCACTGTCTGAGCCCCATTTTAGTTTAATCAATGTCCCGGTTAAGGGAATGCCGGCGGTATCCACCACGCTTCCCCTGACTATATAGTTTGGATTATTTTGTGCGTAACTGTAGAAAAAGCTTAAAACAAAAAAGGAAGTCGCAAGAAATCTCAGGATCATAATACTCTAATAATGTTTAAATAATTTGGTGTCTTTTATTACTTAGATAAATCGTAGACCATATAGTTTAACAGACACCTACGCAATACTGCCAAAGATAGGCCAAGGGCTATTTCTGGAGGGGTTTTGATCAGTATTGTTACAGTAGCACTGTCACAATTTCAGGACAGATCCTGTTCCCAAGCGGACGTCCTGAACTGAAATTTCACTTCTCTGAACGTTCTGTTGTGAGTCTAAAGTTTTGATCATCATCTCATATAATATCAAAATAATTGTATTTTAGTTCGATCGACGAAAGTGAGAACCAAAGGACGACGACAAAAAAATAATGCCAATGAAACGCAGGAATTTTATGACCGGCACTGTTGCCGCAGGATTGGGGATGGTCGGCCTTACGGGATACGGAGCGACCAGGTTTACCCTGTCCGAAAACGACAAGCGTTCGTCTGATAAGTTCGATAAATCATTCCTTTTGCATACACGCGAGAAGTACCGTTCTGACCTTTTTGATAAGTTTTTGCCGAATATGGATAGTCTGGTTGTGGATCATGAATACGGCGGATTCATGTGTTCCGTGGATATTGAAACCCGCAGGCAGGTAAATTCTAATAAGTCGTCATGGTTTGAGGGGAGGGGTTTATGGACTTATTCTTTTCTTTATAATAATCTAAAAAAAGACCCGCGGTATCTCGGGATCGCCAGGAAATCAAAAGATTTTATATTAAAATCCAAACCCACAGATAATAGTTTCTGGACATCAAGCTTTACCCGCGAAGGGAAACCTAATAGCGGACCGGGAGATATCTATAGCAGCTTGTTTGTGGCAGAAGGACTGGCAGAATATTCGAAAGCTTCCGGTGAGCGACAGTACATGGATATGGCCAAGGATATTATCGTTTCCTGCATGGATAGATATGATAGTAGCGATTATTCCTATCGCGTGACTTATCTAAGCCCTGATGCACCGCTGGTACCGGCGCCCAGGGTTTTAGGACACTGGATGATTTTCCTCCGTTCGTTAACCCAGATCCTGGCGAATGAGGCTGATCCACTGATGGAAAAACTGGCGGATCGCTGTGTAGATGCTATCCTCAATCATCACCTGAACGCGGAATTTAATCTCTTTAACGAACTGATTAACCATGATTTCAGCAGGACAGATAATGAGTTTAAGGACTTCGCTTATACGGGACACGGCATAGAAACTTGCTGGATGTTGATGTCTGAAGCGATACGCCGTAATGACAAAGCTCTGCTTGACCGGACAGCGAGCCTGTTTAAATACTATATTAATGTCGCAAAAGATAATGTGTACGGAGGGTATTTCCGTTCGCTGGATCATGTGGGCAATAATATTTGGAAGGTTGATAAAGTACTCTGGCTTCAGGAGGAGGTTTTGATCGGAACACTCCTGCTTGCCGAACATACCGGAGATCCCTGGGCCATGCAGTGCTTCAAAGAGACACTGGACTATGTCCATGAGAAATTTGACCGGCCTTCAAATGCGTTTTGGATATCAGCCGGAGACCGACAGCTTGATGCTTACCAGAAAGTCAGAGCTGAACACTATCACCACCCGCGCCATCTTATGCTTAATCTCATGGCTCTGGATAGGATGATAGGAAAGTCTGGCTAGTTTACCGGGCCTAAAGAATTAAATTTAACAACAATTTTACGAGTAAATATATTTTAAAACTATCTTAATAATGAATTATACGACACCGTCGCCAGATCTTTATCATCTGCCTTTTGAATTCAAGGATTTCAACGGAATGCCCTATCGGCGACTGGGAAATTCAGGTTTGAAAGTTTCGAATGTTGGATTAGGTACCTGGAAGATGGGATATCCTGAAACAGGGGATGCTGCAAGAGTAGATGAACAGAACTCGCTTCAAATACTGGATAAATCAACCGAACTGGGTGTCACCTTTTGGGATACGGCAAATAGGTATAATAGTTCATCAGGAAATTCGGAAAGGATCATAGGTACATGGTTTAAAAATAATCCTGACCAAAGAAGAAATGTGGTTCTTGCTACCAAGATGGCCGGAGCGATGGATGGTCGAACTGCTAACCATGGCGGGCTATCAAGACTGAATATCATGGAATCTGTATATGCAAGTCTGGAGCGCTTACAAACCGATTGTATAGATCTGTTGTATTTCCATTCTTTCGATCCACATACTCCTCCTGAAGAAAGTTTGATGGCTATAGAGGATTTGGTGACTCAGGATCTTGTCAGATATTTCGCAGTGTCAAACTTTAATACGGAACAGTTGCGATCTTATCGTAAGATTGAAGGCGACTTATCTTCCCGTTGCCGTATTCTGGCCGTACAAAATCAGTTTGATATCCTCGATGGGGAATCGGCCCGGGAGAATGGAGTACTTCAATACTGCACAGAACAAGGTGTTTCCTTTGTCGCCTGGAGTCCGATGGCACGTGGTCTGCTCACTGACCGTTATCTTAAGCCTGCAGGACCTGGGGATAGATTATTCGACGAAGGTGCGATTGATGACAAACTTAATCCAACCGTTATTCAGAAATTGCAGAGACTTTCAGCAATTGCTCAAGAGGCCGGCCTGGAATTGAGCCAGCTTGTAATTGCTTATATGCTCGCCCTTCCGGGAATGGGACCGGTTATTCCTTCATCTACCAACATCAGGCAACTTGAATCTAATGCAGCAGCAGGCAAAGTGGTGTTAAATGAAAGCCAGAAACAACGAATTCAAGAAATTTTAGTCTAATCAGAATATATGAAATTATTTACAATTTGTGTGCTAAGCCTGTTAATAGTCCATTCAGATCCGGGCTTTTCACAGGATAATAAGCTAAAATCGGACGCTCGTTCGGCCATGCTCAAAGCAACCCGGTTTATGGTGGAAGAAGTAAGTACGAATGGCGGGTATGTCGCGAATTACCTGCCGGATATGTCCAGAAGATGGGGGGAGCTGGAAGGCTTTAAAAGTCAGATATGGGTGCAAAGCCCGGGTACTTATAGTATGGGGAATATTTTTCTGGATGCCTATGAGGCCAGTGCAGATGAATATTACTATCAGGCTGCCGAAAAAGTTGCCTCTGCTCTGATATGGGGCCAGCGCCCGGAAGGAGGCTGGAACTATTTCATTGATTTTGCAGGCGAACGATCGGCTAAAGAATGGTACTCTACCATTGGGAAGAATGCATGGGGTTTTGAAGAGTATTATCATTATTACGGGAACTCAACTTTTGATGACCTGAATGCTACCGGCCCAGCGGGGTTTTTATTAAGGTTATATCTGCTCAAGCTTGATCCGAAATATAAGCCTGCTCTTGATAAAGTCATTCAGTTTATACTGGACAGCCAGTATCCCCTCGGCGGGTGGCCTCAGCGCTTTCCATTGAAGAGTGACTATCCGAAAGGCGGCCGAGAGGATTATACCTCGTTTTATACCTTTAATGATGAAGTTATTTCTGAAAATATCAATTTCCTGATCCGTTGCTATGCTGCTTTGGCTGATGAGCGCCTTCTCGACGCCATCCGGAGAGGGATGAACTTCTATATTCTAACTCAGCAGGGGAATCCACAAGCCGGCTGGGGACAACAATATAACATGGACCTTGAACCTGCTCATGCGCGCAGCTATGAGCCACCAGCTCTCCTCCCTGCACAGAGCTTTGATAATGGGATGACGATGATTCATTTCTATCAAATGACAGGAGATAGGAGGTTTATTGCCAGGATTCCTGATCTAATTGCCTGGCTGGAGAATAGTCGCTTGCCTGCTGATAAAACCGAAGGTGGAACCAGGACGCATTCCACTTTCATTGAGGTAGGCACGAATAAAGGATTATATGCACATCGTAAAGGAACCGGGGTGGTGGACGGTAAATATTGGTGGGATTATGATGACTCTGCACCGCTGATGCACTATGGTGCGAAAACGAATGTCAATATCCAGCGTTTAAAGGATACTTACAACCAGGCCTTGGCTCTGCCGGAGGCAGAATTGAAAAAAAACTCCCTGTTGAAATCTACTTACAGGGATAAGATTAAAAATGAGCCGGCAGAATTTGTTCGTTCGAGTCCTTCTGATGATGAAGTACGAAATATTATTAAGGCGCTTAACAATGGTCGCTGGTTGGTAAAACACGTTCAGATAAGTCGCCCATACTCGGTGACCCCTGACGGGGTGGAAACCAATACTGCGAAGCTTAGTGATGAGGGGGGAAAAGGCATTTCGGATCCGAGCGAGCAAGAGTATATCTCGACCCGGGAATATGAGAAGAATATGAGCGCATTGATTAATTACATTAAAGCTAACAAATAATAAAATGAGCTAATCAGGGATATATGGTCGGAACCATTGAATATACCCCTGATAGCTTCATCATCGTAAAGTAACAAACTATAGAGGAATGAAAATATTATTTGAGGTATTAGCTTGTTTGATACTAATGATGAGTACGGCCTGCAATCGGCAGCCTCCGAAAAACACAGATGACAGCAGGAGTCGGTCGATTCAAACGGACTCTGGCGATGTAAAAATGGTGTTTATTCCGTCCGGTACGTTCACCATGGGCTCTGATGATCCGGCCTTTGCTGATGCACAGCCCATCCATGAGGTATCTGTAAATGGCTTCTGGATGGATGAGCACGAAGTTACTAACGCCCAGTTTGAGGCTTTTGTGAAGGCTACAAATTATCTCACCGTGGCCGAGCAGCCCTTGAACCCTGCTGATTTTCCAGGAATTCCATTGGATAAGCTGGTTCCGGGATCGGGAGTTTTTACCCCGACAGCACAGCCGGTTACATCTTATGATAACGCGATGCAGTGGTGGGCCTATGTACCGGGTGCGAGCTGGAAAAACCCGAAAGGCATGGAAAGTACAATTAAGGGTCGGCCGAACGACCCGGTTGTCCATATCAGCTATACCGATGCTGCGGCCTATGCGAAATGGGCTGGCAAGCGCCTTCCAACAGAGGCAGAATGGGAATACGCTGCACAG
The DNA here is from genome assembly GCA_964521175.1 of uncultured Sphingobacterium sp. Lineage (GTDB taxonomy): Bacteria > Bacteroidota > Bacteroidia > Sphingobacteriales > Sphingobacteriaceae > Daejeonella. Next base: position 5,801 of record CAZFQV010000042.1, on the reverse strand, counting down.
GGGGGTAAAGGTAGGCAGGCATATTACTGGGGAACTGAGCTGAAGCCGGGTGGCCGGTGGATGGCCAATATCTATCAGGGAAACTTCCCGGATGCTAATACTGCAGAAGATGGTTTTGAGGGCGTTGCACCTGTTAAATCTTTTCCGCCCAATGGATATGGATTGTATGATATGGACGGTAATGTTTGGGAATGGTGTAGTGATTTTTATCGGCCCGATTACTTTGCCCATAGTCCGAAGGTTAATCCGCAGGGACCCGATGATAGCTATGATCCGGATGAGCCAGGAATGGTCAAGCGAGTTCAGCGTGGAGGCTCATTTCTTTGCAGCGATCAATATTGCCTTCGTTACAAGCCGGGGAGTCGTGGGAAAGGTGAGATTAATAGCGCCTCTAATAATCTCGGGTTCAGATGCGTAAGGGATGAGTAGAAAAATGGTGACAATAATTTTATAACGTTTGATTTTTGATAAAGAAGTTTAGTCGCTCTTGACGAACAAATAGGCTTTGCACGCATCCTCTGTAATTCCTGAGAGGTGATTATGTAAGTAGCTATATGCTTGTTCATGTTATCGGATAATTAAGTTGTTGTCTGTTATTTAGTATTCTTTTTTGGAACAATTTCATGGCGATATCATGATGTTAAATCACGTATTCTAAAGATTATGAACAACAATCGAAGAGATTTTTTGAAGAAGACTGGCCTGGTAGGATTCGGCTTGGCCGGTGGAGGGCTTTTACAAAGCTTTACCGCCGCGTCGGAGACTTTGACGCTTAATTCAGGAATTGGATCAATTCAGGCGTTCAATATGAGCGGTTACGCTGCTCCAAAACTTGACACGGTGAGGGTCGGCTTTATCGGACTGGGTTCGAGAGGACCTGGTCATGTTATGAATCTAACTAAACTGGAAGGGGTGCAGATTGTAGGATTGTCGGATCTCTTGGAAGTAGAAGTCCAGAAAGTTAATAAAAGAATCACCGGACTTGGACACAGTCCTACGCTTTATTCAGGGGGAGAGGATGAATGGAAAAAGCTATGTGATCGGAAGGACGTCGATCTGATCATGATAGCCACTCCGTGGCATCTGCATGTGCCAATGGCAGTTTATGCCATGGAAGCGGGTAAACACGTAGCAGTAGAAGTGCCAGCCGCGGTAACAGTTGAAGGAAGCTGGCAGTTAGTCGAAACTTCAGAGCGCACAAAAAAGCATTGTATGATGCTCGAGAATTGCTGCTATGATTTTTTTGAATTACTAACATTGAATATGGCGAGACAAGGCTTTTTTGGCGAGCTGGTGCATGCTGAAGGAGCCTATATACATAATTTGATGGATCTTAATTTTAGCAAGGAAGGTTATCAGGGAATGTGGCGTTTAAAAGAAAATGCAACTCGTCGCGGTAGTCTTTATCCCACGCACGGTTTAGGCCCGGTTTGTCAGGCGATGGATATCAATCGCGGTGATAAGCTGGACTATCTGGTGTCGATGTCATCGAATGATTTCCAAATGGCAGCAAAAGCTAGGGAATTGGCGTCAACTGATACCTTCTATAAGCAATTTGAAAAGGATACATTCAGGGGTAACATGAATACTACGACGATACGGACACATAAAGGACGTACGATTATGATTCAGCACGATGTGACTTCGCCCAGACCCTATTCCCGGATTCATTTGATCAGCGGAACCAAGGGCACTGCACTTAAGTATCCGGAACCCGGAAGAATTTCCACAAGCCACCAGGGATGGCTCAAGGATGCTGAGGTTAAAGTGCTGGAAGAGCAGTATGCCCCTAACATAGTGAAGAAGGTTGGAGAACTCGCAAAGAAAGTAGGAGGCCATGGCGGAATGGACTTTCTAATGGACTGGCGGCTCATTGATTGCCTGCGTAACGGCTTGGCCTTAGACCAGGACGTTTACGATGCGGCTTCATGGAGCGTTGTGTTTCCACTGAGCGAATGGTCGGTAAATAATCGGTCTAATTCAATTGATGTACCTGATTTCACCAGGGGTGCCTGGAGATCGAATAAACCTGTTGATATAGAGCTAAAAGAGGGCGGTACTACCCAGGTGAAATTATAGCTGATGAAGGCTGATGCCACCTCTAACTGGCATATCATGATAACTATGATGAATAAAAAATGCCATTTTACCTTATCGTGCGCTCTGGCTACAGTAGCATTGTTGGCTTTTAGCAACAGCCCTGTCCAGGAAGAATGGAAGGCGCCCGCAGAGGCAGATATGTTAAAGGCTCCGTTCGTATTTACCCCGCAAGTAGTACGGGAGGGTGAAATGCTGTTCCAGGTGTATTGTGCGTCCTGTCATGGAAAAACCGGACTCGGTGATGGGTCGCCGGGCAAGTTTAAACCTCCTCCAGCCAATTTTCATAGTAAGAGAGTCGCAGATCAAACAGACGGGGCTCTATTTTGGAAATTAATTAATGGACGCGGCATATCCATGCCTTCATATAAGGCCGTTTTCTCTGACGAGCAACGCTGGCAACTGATTGCCTACGTTCGGCAATTTGCGAAACAGGGTACTGTCGAGAATCCCAATATTGTGAAAGAGATTTCCAATTTTCGCATCGATCGCAAGTCACCTGGGAGCTATTTTCCTCTCCCGAGAACGGTGACCAATGTCTACCGTTCAGAAGAATTGAATTATATGGCCGACACTGTTGTGAATGGCCTAAACCGCCCATGGAGTATGGTGTTTTTGCCAGGTGACCGCTTGCTGATTGCGCAACGTGATGGCAAATTATTGCAGACGAAAGGAGGACAGACTGCTGGAGTGATTGAAAACACTTTGAAAGGGTTACGTGATATTAAATTACATCCCAACTTTAAAAAGAATAAGCTGGTCTATCTCTCTTATTATATCGATCCCGCGACCAGAGGTGGGTCAGGGTACTCGTTGTTGGTTCGCGCCCGGTTAGAGGATAATAAACTCATGGATACGACCACTTTGTATCGTGCAGGTCCATTCAAGGGCGACGGCGAATGGTATGGTAACAAGATAACATTTGATAAAAAAGGATATTTGTATTTCACGGTCCCGATAAAAAGCAACCGGAAAAATGCCCAGAATCTTTCAATGTACGACGGCAAGACTATGAGATTGAAAGATGATGGCTCCATACCTCGTGATAATCCTTTTGTAAATATACCGAATGCGCTCCCGGAGATTTATTCTTACGGGCATCGGGTACATGAAGGGTTAATGACCGACCCTAAAACGGACCGGGTACTGTCTACCGAATTTGGTGAATTGGGTGGCGATGAGCTTAATGAGATTAAATCAGGAGCGAATTATGGTTGGCCGCTCGTTTCCTTCGGTTTGGAATACACCGGGGAAATTATCTCGGATAGTCCGTTCAAAGAAGGACTGGAACCCCCAATACACCATTTCGCAGTAGCACCCGGCGATGTTGCTGTTCTTTACAGTGATCGCTATCCGGGATGGGATGGAGATGTATTTATTGGGGGTCTTGCAGCCAAATTACTATATCGGGTGGTGTTCAAAAATAATGTGTTCAGTCATGACGAACAACTTCTTAGTAACATTGGCCGCGTAAGGGATGTGAAAGTCGGTCCCGATGGTTACTTATATGTCCTGACCGAAGACACAGGTTTAATCGTTAGGATTCTTCCTGTTAATAGATAAGTAGCTTGTTGTATTGTAATTTAAAATTAATTTAGAATGCTATGAATGATAAAACTAATTATGCGATAGCACGCTTTCCCGGAAGAAGGACTTTGGGATACCTAATTCTGATCCTGAGTCTCTTTATACTCAGCTCAGTAAATGCTCAGCAGGCAGATATCTTACTAAAAGGCGGTCATGTCATTGATCCCAAAAATAAGATTGATGCTCGAATGGATGTTGCTATAACTAAGGGCAAAATAAGCAGGGTTGCGCTTGATATCCCAGCTTCAGCTGCTAAGAAGGTGGTGGATGTTAGCGGGATGTATATAACTCCCGGACTCATTGATATTCATACCCATGTCTTCGTTGGGAGCAATGTGGGGAAATTTGCCAATGGTCCATCGAGTGTTAAGCCCGATGATTTTGGCCCCCGCGCGGGCATCACAACAATGGTTGATGCAGGTACTTCAGGATGGAGAAACTTTGACGTCTTTAAGAGTCAGGTAATAGATATTTCAAAAACCCGTGTTCTTGCATTTATAAACACGTTCGGTACGGGTATGATCGGTGGGAAAGAGGAACAGGATACCACAGATATGGATTTGCAGAAAGTGACCGATCTAATAAAACAGAATCGGGAACAAATCGTGGGGATCAAGATCGGCCATTATAATGGAGGATATTGGGCACCATTTGACCGTGCTCTGGAGATGGGTCGTGCTTCCAATGTGCCGATTTTCGTGGAATGTCATATCATAGATCTTTCTTTAGAGGATCAACTGGCCCGTATGCGACCAGGTGATATTATCACTCATGCTTATGAGAAAGTTAGTGAACGTATGCCTGTAGTTGACGAGAACGGTCAGGTCCGACCATTCGTAATCGAGGCCAGAAAAAGAGGAGTTTTGTTCGATGTAGGACATGGAGGAGTTGGATTTTGGTTTAGTCAGGGTATTCCGGCATTGAAACAGGGATTTGGTCCGGATTCTTTCGGTACAGACACGCATTATAATAGCGTCAATGCCGGAATGAAAGATATGCTAAACCTGATGTCTAAATATATGAACATGGGGATGGACTTTAAAGAGGTTATTAAACATGCTACCTGGGCACCTGCCAATGCGATTAAAAGACCGGATTTGGGTAATCTTAGTGTGGGTGCAGAAGCTGATATCGCTGTGCTGAGTTTGCGTAAAGGACACTTTGGCTTTGTTGACGCTGGTGGTTTCCGATTAGATGGAGATCAGAAGCTGGAAGCTGAGCTGACTATTCGTGCAGGGAAGGTAGTATGGGATTTGAATGGAATATCGGCCCAGAAGATTGACGCTAGAGATTTTTAATATCGAGGCCTGGATAGAATCGAACCTGTCATAAACTTGCCGTGTTGAAATAAAATCAACGTATATTAAAACAATTATTAATTTTAGGATTGGCATTAACCTCATCTTATCAAAGCTAGCAGTTGATTTGATAGCCCATTGCTTTTGGCAAAAAAATGCTACAATATAATTTGCGTTAATCAGAATTTCTAAAACATGACAATCTATGAAACCAGGTTATAAACGCAGAGACTTTATCAGGTCAGCTGCCCTGGCCGGAATGGGATTCACTCTGGCCGGAACGTCTCTATATGGATATTCGAAGGCTATAGCAGGGAAAAGAGTTGGGATTATCGGACTCGATACCTCGCACAGTGTTGCTTTCGCCAAGGCTTTAAATGCTGCTGAAGCAGAGCCGGATTTAAAAGGCTACAAAGTCGTAGCTGCATATCCACAGGGAAGCAGAGATATTGAATCGTCCGCAGTAAGAATCCCGGGTTATACCGAAGACGTCAGAAGGCTCGGTGTCGAAATTGTAGGCTCCATTGACGAACTGCTGCAGAAGAGCGATGTAATACTTCTGGAAACAAATGACGGAAGACCCCATGATGAGCAGGCAATGGAGGTACTTAAAGCCGGTAAGCCGGTCTTTATTGATAAGCCTGTAAGCGCTTCGCTGAGTGATGCTATAAAGATCTTCGATGCGGCAAAGAAATACGGGGTTCCCGTTTTCACCTCCTCTTCATTAAGGTATGCTAATACTATGCAGGATGTGGTTAAAGGTAAAATAGGGGAGGTCCTCGGGGCAGATGCGTTTAGTCCGGCAACCCTCGAAAAAAC
>CAZFQV010000041.1:3023-11630 GCA_964521175.1 uncultured Sphingobacterium sp. | reverse complement strand
AAACCCTTCTGAATTTACCAAAAAGCGAAGCATCGTAGGTGTATATATGTTAATATGGCCATAATCCAGGAAATGCCTCATATTCTTATCTACTCCGTAACGATAGTCCCTGGGCACTTCGATTAGTACGAAGGTAGCCACTCTGCGGATCTCTCTTAGCAGCTGCCTTTCGAATTCAACATGCTCCAATACATGCGACAAAATGACTAAATCAAAGGAGTCATTTTCAAAAGGGATATGGTACCCATCAAATATTTGTACAGATTTAAGCTTATCGAGTCCCCTTGCATTAATATGATCCACGCCGCTTTGAGATATCTCCAGGGCATGTAGTTCTGATGCAAAATTCCATCTCTCCAGATAGAACAAAATACTCCCGTCGCCTGCACCCACTTCCAGTACCCTATTAAAGGTTTTGCCTTTACAAACCTTCAGGATATTACGTGCCTTGTATTTTGCACTCAATAGCCGCCACTCTGCATCCAGCCCGGTATAAAAACCGTCATATGCTGCGATGATATCCGCTTTTCCCATATCAGATCCCTAAACAGTTCACATTTCTGTAAAATACGGAGGTCGCCTTTCTGTAAAACAATCCAGGAGAAATTCCACTAAACGAGAGCTCTCTGAAGCCTTCTTTTTCAAAAAATACTCTTGCATCCGAATACTTTTCTCTTTCGGAATCATCCAAAACAACCACACCCGAATCAGTCAAAGCAGAAAGGCAGTGCAGACAGCAGTTCACCCGGTCGCGACCGTCGACAATAATTATATCGAATTTTATATCTAAGGAGGCCGGCATTCTGCTGTATTCTCCATCCTTGTGCAGCTCGGAAAGTATCATTTCAGCATTCGATGGCTTAGTTGACAATATCTTCTGATACCATTCTTTATTATGTTCCACAGATATAACTTTAGCGGCTCTCTTTGCATAATACAAGGTAGAGTTCCCTGCCCCAAATTCAAAAATAGTATGGTCATTGCCGATACGCTCTGAAATAAAATCAATGAATGAATAGGTAACCCAGGGAATAGGCTCTCCCTGATCATTTACTGGCGCCTGCGTCTTCACGGCTCTAAACCAGCCGATCTCTGCCAGATATCCTTTTACTCCGAAAGAAAGGAGGGCTTTGATCTTGACCGGATTAATTAAACTCAGATAGGATTCCGTTTTCTTCAACGTTTTTGTATTTTTTGGATAAGTGAAATTAAAAATAATGATTTAAGCATAGCCAGACCCTGCTTTCTTGTTTCCGGAAAAATAAGGATAAAAAAGGTAGCTGTGAAATAGGCAATCAGGGTTGCATATGCCGCTCCTTCAAGACCAAAACGCGGTATCCATAAGAGACCTAAGACTACATTCATGAACGCCCCCGCGCCTGTACGGTAAAGAGCATGTCTGGTATAGCCTTCTGCGATCAGGTATTGTCCGCTGGCACTCCCCAGGAACACAAACAGGCCGGCCCATATATGGATCGACAAGACTTTTGCGCCTTCTGCAAACTCCGGAGCATAGAAATACCTGTAGATGAAGGGAGAAAGAAAAGTCATAACAAGGGCGATACCCAGACTTAATACAACCATCAGATCATACATATCCTGTAATCGCTTATAATAACGGGCAGTATCATCCCTACGGGCATTCATAATAGCAGGGAAAACAGATGTAACAATAGCAACAGGAATGAAATACCAGCTTTCGCTCAGGTTTACCACGGTAGAATACACACCTAGTGCGGACACCCCCAGAAAACCCTCGACCAGCAGCTGGCCGATCTTCATGTAAACAGTCACCAGGATAGCTGAGAAAGCCAGGGGCCAGGAATGCTTCAGGAGATACTTTGCGGTTTTCCCCTCGTAGACCCAGGTTTTAATCTCATTTCCCTTAAAGTAATACGCAGATAGATAGCCCATACCCAGCAGAAAGACATCTGCTGGCAGCATCCAGACAAACCATATCAGGGGTGCTTCAAGAAAAATAAATGCGATCTTTAGCCCCGCGGATATCAGATTACCGGCAACCTGCACCATCATGACATATTTACCATGCACCCGCGACTGGAAATAGCTGTCGATAATATTCAGCGACTGAGCCAGGCCAATGAGGGAAGCGATTAGAATATATCCGGACGGCACATCGCCAGTACTTCCTTTAAATAAGATATAAGAAATGAAAGCCAGGGGGATGATGCATAGTCCGGCGATCAGGCGCATCCGAAAAGAGGTGCCTAAGATGATGTCTTTCTTTCCCGGAGATGCAAGCAATTCACGGGTAATAAAGCCGTCCAGTCCCAAGGCTGCAATAGCTATAAAAAATGTGGTAAAGACAAGCGGATAATTCAGGATGCCATTATTGGCGGCACCTAAATAGTTGGCTACCGCTATTCCGGCCAGGATCCTGATTGCCAGACTGCCTACACGAGCGAGAAATAGCCATCCGGTATTTTTCAGGTATTTATCAAAAGCTTGCTGGTCAAAACCGGGTACAGCTGGAAACTTCATTAACAAATATAACAAGAAAAGGCCCGTTATACCGGGCCCTTATATTGTTTAAAGATAAAAATCTATTCTGAAATGAATATTACTGATTTACGAACTTCTTTGCATTTATCTTGCGCTCATTTTCCGTAAGATAGATCTTACGTAACCGCATGCTTTTCGGTGTGATCTCAATATATTCATCTGCCTGGATATATTCCATCGCTTCTTCGAGTGAAAACTTAATGGCAGGAGCGATTCGGGTGTTATCATCCGTACCTGAGGCGCGCATATTCGTCAATGCTTTCCCTTTAACCACATTCACTACAAGATCATTGTCGCGAATATGTTCGCCCATAATCTGACCCTCGTAAACTTCCACGCCCGGTTCTACAAAGAAACGGCCGCGATCCTGCAACTTGTCAATAGAATATGCTGTAGTAGAGCCCTTCTCCATGGATACCAGCACCCCACTGAGACGACCCGGGATAAAGCCTTTCCAGGGTTCGTATGCCTTAAAGCGGTGCGCCATAATCGCTTCACCTGCAGTGGCAGTAAGTATGTTATTACGCAATCCGATGATGCCTCGTGCCGGGATTTCAAACTCAAGATGTTGCAGGTCGCCCTTCGGCTCCATCACCAATAAATCACCTTTTCTCTGGGTAACCAGTTCAATAACCTTACCTGCAACCTCAGCCGGTGCATCCACAATAAGAGTCTCGATCGGCTCGCATTTCACACCATCAATTTCTTTTACGATTACCTGGGGTTGCCCCACCTGTAATTCATAACCCTCACGACGCATGGTTTCGATTAATACTGACAGGTGGAGGATACCACGTCCATAAACGAGATATGAATCGGGCGAATCAGTTTCAACTACCCTTAATGCCAGATTTTTCTCAATTTCCTTATAAAGACGATCACGCAGGCGCTGGGACGTGACGAATTTACCTTCCTTGCCAAACATCGGGGAATTATTGATCGTGAAAAGCATATTCATCGTAGGCTCATCAATATGAATAACCTCGAGCTGTTCAGGCTTATCAAAATCTGCTATGGTGTCACCAATATCAAAACCATCGATACCTACCACTGCGCAGATATCTCCGGAGGAAACCTCCTGCACTTTTATTTTACCCAACCCCTCGAAGGTATAAAGTTCCTTAATTCTTGACTTTTGGATGGTGCCGTCGCGTTTTACAAGAGATATAGGCTGCCCTTCCCTGACCGTACCGCGGGCGACGCGACCTATGGCTATCCTGCCCACGAAGGAGGAATAGTCCAATGAAGTGATCTGCATTTGCAGCGTACCTTCCAGGCTGGGTGCCGGGGGGATATGCTCCAAAATAGTGTCTAACAAAGGAGTAATATCCTCTGTCTTGACGTTCCAATCAGTACTCATCCAACCCTGTTTAGATGATCCGTACAAGACGGGAAAATCGAGCTGATCTTCGGTCGCTTCCAGGTTGAAAAAGAGTTCAAAAATACTCTCGTAAACTTCCTCCGGACGACAGTTTTCTTTATCTACCTTATTGACAATCACGACTGGCTTCAGCCCAAGTGCCAGGGCCTTCTGAGTAACGAATCGTGTTTGAGGCATCGCACCTTCAAATGCGTCTACCAACAAAATCACCCCGTCGGCCATCTTCAATACCCGCTCTACCTCCCCGCCAAAATCAGCGTGACCAGGAGTATCGATGATGTTAATCTTCACCCCTTTATAGCTTACAGCAACATTCTTGGATACAATGGTGATGCCACGCTCCCGTTCGAGATCGTTATTATCAAGAATCAGATCACCGGTTTCCTGATTGCCCCGAAACAAATTGGTCTGGTGTAAAATTTTATCAACCAGAGTAGTCTTTCCGTGGTCAACGTGAGCGATGATCGCTATATTCCTTATTTTTTGCATTAAAACCTTAACTAGAATTTTTTGCAAAGGTACAGGAAATTAAGAAAACATCAGGATTTTTTTAAACAGCCTGGGAGTAACCCTTTAATTTAGTAAAAAATTACAGTCTCGCGACGATATACAGGTTTACAACCCGTATATTTGAGTATGAATACACAGGTAATTCTTGTCGTCCTGCTATTTGCGCTTTCAGTTTTCTGGGTAGGACGAACCGTTTATCTTAGCCTAAACAGTAAAAAAGGCTGTGCGAGCAATTGCGGTAAATGCAGCGCTGATTTCTCTGATGTCAAAGTACCCGACGGATCTAAGGGCTAAAGATTATTGTTTTTCAATTAGACAAACTGCATAAGCCACTACGCCTTCCTGTCTTCCTACAAAGCCCATGGTTTCACCTGTTGTTGCTTTGATAGAGATATCTTCCTCACTAATTCCTGCCGCATCAGCAATATTCTTTTTCATTTGGGCGATATACGGACTTATTTTCGGTGCTTCAAGGCATAGCATCGCATCGATATTTCCTACTGACCATTCTTTTTCTTTTAAAAGAGCGACGCATTTATTAAGCAGGACAAGGCTGCTGATACCCTTCCATCGTTCATCCGTGTTAGGGAAATGAAAACCGATATCCCCAAGGTTGGCAGCTCCCAATAAGGCATCGCATATTGCGTGCGCTAAAACATCAGCATCCGAATGGCCGAACGCGCCGGAATGATGCTGCAGATCTACTCCACCTACAATAAAAGGATGGCTTTCTGCCAACTGGTGGACATCAAATCCAAAACCTACTTTGATCTTCATCTAAAACTATTTTTCAAAATTAAAAACTAATGAAAAGCGCAGTGTCTGCGCCAGTGGACTTTCCTGTTGCGTTGCCAACAGGTAGGCAAAATCGAGATTAAAAACATTGTACTTCAAGCCCGCACCCATGGTAAAGTATTTGCGATCACCTTTAGTAGGCGTTTCATAAAAAAAACCTGATCGCAGTGCGAACTGACGATTATACCAATATTCTGTCCCAATCGAATAACTTATCTCACTCAGTTCCTCCGACAAACCATCAGGGGCATCTGTAAACGATCCGAATATACCCGCCGGAACAGAGCGGTCAGGATCCTTACCTCTTATTATATTTCCATTGCCATCACGTAGAGGCTCAGTGGGCACCAGGAGTTTATTCAAATCGAGGGCTACTGTGAAGGTGTTCAGATCATCGATGTTTAAAGTGCCCGATCCACCGAGCTTCATATTGGTAGGCAGAAAAGAGCTGCTACCGTTCTCTGAATAACTCATCTTCGTTCCGATATTGGATATGTTTGCACCAAAGGCTAGTTCAGTATCTTTTCCAAACATTATTGTGCCTCTTCTTACATAAGCAGAAATGTCGGTAGCCAAAGCTGTAGCAGGTCTGACATCTCCGTTGAACTGGCCATTATTCAGACTCGACCGGATATATCTGACGGATGTCCCGAGCGAAAAGCTTTCACCAAACTTTCTGGAAAAACTGCCGTCTATAGAGAATTCATTGGGACTGTATACTCCAATACTCTCGCCAATATTATCAGTAAGCTGTACGGAACCGTAGGAAAAATAGCGTAAGGATCCCGCGATCGTATTCCTTTCATCCAGTCGATGAAACATGGTAAGGTAGCCCATATCGACGTCGGGAACAAGGTTTCTAAGCCAGGGAATATAGGATATGGAAATACCGGTGGGCTTTTCTAAATATGCAAATTTGGCCGGATTCCAGTGGCCGGAGTTTGCGTCGGGAGAAGTGGCGACACCTACATCGCCTAGAGCACCTGCACGCGCATCAGGCGCAATAAGTAAAAATGGTGCTGCCGTGTGGATGGTATTGACACGCTTACCATCACTTTGTGTATTCTGGGCTACTAAAACATCAGGCAGCCCAACTGTAAATACAACAAGATAACAGCAAAACGACAGTTTGTTAATCATCCATTTAAAATAAAACACCAGTTAAAGTAATACTTACTGTGCATTAAATATATACAAATTCAGGCACACAAAGTTAACCTAATGCTTAAATAGAACGGCTCTTTTACTTAATTAATACCCCCGAAGAAGGTTTGTTTGAAAATACTTCCAACAGATTAGTTTATTACTGCTTGTCCCTAATCAGTTAGACAGCTTCCTGATTCCTGCCACGTTTTACCCTAAAATAGCAGCCGATTTAATATGCCATAACCAAGGCTTAACGGCCTTTTATACTTGCGTTTCGCGAAAAGCTATGATAACCTTAACTTTGTTTTCTGTTGAGTATCAAAATCAAGGAGTGGGCGTCAAATTAAATGATCAGAATACAATCCCTTCAGATATTGTTTCCTTTTCGTAGTTTTATACGATTAATGCTCCTAGTACATTGCATATAATGAAAAGAATACCCCTCATTATCGTCCCCGTCCTGCTTCTGTTTGTCCTGTCATCGTGTAGCAAACAGCCTGAACGGTCGCCGAACATTGGCAACAGGTCGGCCACAACCGGCATGGCTTACAATGATCGAAGTAATGGTGGATTCCAGGTAACCAATCAGCTAACGTCAGGGCCGGGACCGGGTTTGATTGCAATTGAGGGGGGCACCTTCGTAATGGGTGGCAGCCTTAATCAGGATCTTGGGTATGAATTTGACAATGTTCGCCGCAGGGTTACCGTAGCGTCGTTTTATATCGATGAAACGGAAGTTTCTAACGTTGACTGGCTGGAATACCTTCACTGGATCCGTACTAACTATCCTGACGATGGCGAATATTACTATAATGCGCTACCGGATACGCTTGTGTGGAGACAGCCTTTATCATACAATGAACCCTACGTTAACAACTATTTGCGCCATCCGGCATTTCAAGACTATCCTGTAGTAGGAGTAACCTGGGAGCAGGCTGTCGCTTATTGTGAATGGCGCACCGATCGGGTCAACGAAGAAATTTTACGGAGCAAAGGTTATTTAATAGATTATAAAGCCTTAGCCGATGGTCGATCAGGAACTGCGGCTACCGATCTGGGTCCCTTTAATACCGATATATATCTCAACGGACAGTACCGGGGTGAAGGGATTGATGGTGATAAAATGCCCAAGGACCTGAAACCGAACACGGCAGATAACGGGTCCACGACAGGTAAAAAAGGCGGCCCTACACGTCCTGTACGCCTTGAAGACGGCATATTAAAACAACCTTACCGTTTACCGACCGAAGCGGAATGGGAATATGCCGCTCTGGCTTTGACAGGCAACACCGAGTATGGGAACATCGAAGACGGAAAAATCTATCCATGGAATGGCCTGGGTGTTCGGTCGGCTAAGAAAAGCACTCAAGGTTTAATGCTGGCGAATTTTAAACATGGACGAGGCGACAATATGGGTGTAGGTGGTTATCTCAATGATAAGGCTGGTATAACAGCGCCGGTGCGAAGCTATGTTCCCAATGATTTTGGCCTCTATAATATGGCAGGTAATGTTAATGAATGGACAGGAGACGTTTATCGCCAGCTGAGTTTCGAAGATTTTTCAGACTTTAATCCTTTCCGAGGCAATAATTACACCAACAAGCGTTTATCTGATCCGGCTAAAGGCATTTATGCTAAAGACAAATATGGTCGTCCGATCAGTGATCCGGCTAAATCAAACCGGAAGCAGACTTGGGAAGAGTTGCAGGCCGATCAGGCAAGACAGGATACATCAGGTATGATCAACAAGCCTTATAATCCCGATTTTCGAGGCTATCAGGATTCTGTGAATTCGGACCTATATGGCCTTACTACGCTGGTGAACGATAGGTCAAGGGTTTATAAAGGAGGTTCATGGAATGACCGGGCTTATTGGTTAAACCCCGCTACACGCAGGTTTATGCAACAAGATCAAAGCAGTGCTGAAATAGGATTCCGCGCGGCGATGACTATGATGGGGGCGCCAGAGATTGTTACTAAGGGCAAACCTCAATTCACGGTTCCTAAGACTCAGGCGCAGAAGAATTTAAAATAGTACCATAAAATCCGGCGTCGACAGCTTAACGTTAACTATCCCAGGTCATCATCTTCCCGCGGTCCTCATTTTTCAAACATTCATTAAGTGTCTTTTCGTCATATTCGAGATCGAATTGCTTTAGCACATCATCCGGAACACCATCCCAGGCATTAGGCTGATTGCCCTTATATCCCATATCGTCGATCCCTATAATAAAAATAAAAAACCCGTCAAA
>CAZFQV010000041.1:0-3013 GCA_964521175.1 uncultured Sphingobacterium sp. | reverse complement strand
ATCGTCGATCCCTATCTTGCTGGTGAAAAACCCGGTAGCCGTGAGATCCCTCATGGTTGAAAAAAACCTTACTCCGGCTATATTTTCCGGTGCGGCCTTCTCAGGGAAGGCAATCATTTCCACCAGCTCTATCCGTTGAGCCTCGCTTGCGTTCGCAAAACTCTTGTCAAAAAGCTTCCGGGACTTAATATCCAGCCATTTTAAACCTCCTCTCAAAGGGGTCTGATATTGAGGTTGATCTTTGACGATAAACTCTATGAAATCCGGAACTTTAGCATCTGTGGCACTTCCTGAATGATCATCCTTGGGAATAATAATATCTGCTAATATACCAATTACGGCCAGCTCTTCGTTGCTGAAGAACTTTTCAGCTACCAGTTTTTCATCAATTAATTTCTCTTCTGCGGTACGACCGTAGACGCCTGGTTTCCCCTGCGATCCAGCCTGGCCGCTCCCCTCATCCTTACATGAAGATAACAGGGTGCCTACACTGACGGTTCCAACTGCTAATGCTTTTAATGAATCTCTTCTGTTCATCTGCTTATAGATTTCGTTTTTTTAACTGGTCGATAATATATTCGGACGCACGAATTGATAGGGCCAGGATCGTCCAGGTCGGGTTTTTATCTGCCTGAGAAACAAACGCGCCCCCATCAACTACAAAAAGATTGTCCACATCATGTGCCTGATTGTATTTGTTCAACACAGAGGTCCTATTATCATTTCCCATGCGGGTTGTCCCCACCTCATGGATAATCCTTCCCGGAGCTTCCAAACCATAATTCCTGTTAGCGCCGGGCTTCTCTCCACTGGCAACTCCACCCATTGAGTCAATGATTTCTTCGAAAGTATCCTGCATGTGCTTCGCCTGCTTTATCTCCTCATCAGACCAGTTATAATTAAAGCGCAACACGGGGATACCATATTTGTCTACTGTGCCTGACGGATCAATTTCACAGTAATTATCTATCCTTGGGATACTCTCACCACGACCCGCAAAACCAACTGTTGATCCATAGTAACGGCGGTAATCATCCTTTAACGTCGCACCATAGCCACCTGCAGCCTTCATCTTGCCATCGGCTCCGGCATATTTCCCATTGCTTCTTTCTATACCAAAGCCAAAGCCATAGGACGGCATGCCCATCCCTCCCCAGAACTCTATATGATAGCCCCTCGCGAAATCAAGTTTCTTATTATCCAGCCACCATGGAATGTACAAATGAAGTCCACCAACGCCGTCTTCGTTATATCGCTTTCGGTCCATGAGCTGCGGAATGAAGGCCCCCCTCGAAGCTCCCGTAGAATCATGTAAATATTTCCCTACCATGCCACTTGAATTTGCCAAACCATTGGGATGGGCGGAAGATTTAGAGTTAAGCAACAGGCGTGCAGATTCGCATGCGCTTGCTGCCAACACCACAACCTTTGCATTTACCTGATACTCCTGCATGTCATTTTTATCGACATAGGAAACACCCTTAGCCTTGCCTTCACTATTTACCAGAACTTCCCTGACCATGGCATTCACATACACGTCGGCATTGCCAGTCTTCCTCGCCGGTTTTACCAGGCAGGTAGAAGACGAGAAATCAGCATGTACGGAGCATCCGCGATTACACTGATTACAGAAAAAGCAGGAGCCACGGTCTTTATTCACCGGGCGCGTCAAAATAGATAGCCTTGAAGGAATAACCGGAATACCAATTTTTCCTGCCGCCTTTTTTATCATTAATTCATGTAAGCGAGGTTTTGGAGGCGGCAAAAAATACCCGTCAGGTTCGTTATATATCCCTTCTTTAGTTCCGAAAACACCAATCATTTTGTCTACACGGTCATAGTAGGGCTTAACGTCATCGTATCCTATGGGCCAGTTATCCCCCATACCGTCAAAATCATGTCTTCTGAAGTCATTGGGACCGAAGCGAAGGGAAATCCTTCCCCAGTGGTTAGTTCGTCCGCCCAACATCCTGGAACGAAACCAGTCGAACTCCGTACCTGTTGTTTTGGTATAAGGCTCTCCCGCGATTTCCCAACCTCCATAGGCTGCATCAAAGTCGCCGAAAGGACGATTAGTGCCAGCTCCTCTCCGGGGCGACTCATATGACCATTTTAGCTGGGTCTGCTGCTCAGGATTTGCCGGATCATAGTCAGGGCCGGCTTCCATCAAAGCAACCTTCAACCCCGCCTCTGTAAGTATTTTCAGGGCCATCCCGCCACCTGCGCCGGAACCTACTATACATACATCATAAAGATCGCCTTTGGTTTTTATTTCTATTGCCATTTTGGAATGCTATTATCAACTTTCAGGTGAAAGTTTTTATGAAAATAAACATTATTTTCTGGGCTCAAAGAATTAAGTTTCAATAGTTAACACCACTGAATGGGCAGGAACATTCCCGGAAATCAGACAAAAATCATCATTACCTGGTTCTTTTCAACTTTATCACCCGGGCTAACTTTTACAGAACTTATGGTAAGGTCAGCAGAGGCCTTGATGATATTCTCCATCTTCATCGCTTCCAATACCAGGAGGCTCGTTCCCTTTTTTATTTCATCACCCGCAGAAACCAGCACTTTGAGAACCATTCCGGGCATGGGAGCCTTCAGTTCGGAGACCTTAGCTTTGTTCATATTATCCATACCGAGCTGGCTGAGAAGTTCATCAAACCGGTCGGTAACAGCCAGAGAATAGATACTTGAATTGATTTTTACCGAACAGCGTTTTTCAGCCACATTCAGCTCAATAAGCTCAGCATTATATGATTTATTCCTATAAATGATATGAAAAATGCCTGGACTGATCCCTGTCACATCTACCTCGAGAGGCTCAGCATTAACCAGCGTACGACCCTCCTCCGACGAGATTTCGAACTCATAATGGTTATTGACCCGAATTTTATGCATGTCTATCATTGTGTTAATGCGTACTGAACGAGATTAGCACCCATCTTCAGTGCTTTTTGACGCGTTTCCTCAGAATCTCCGGCATACGTGCCGGCAACTTCCCAAC
>CAZFQV010000040.1:0-11934 GCA_964521175.1 uncultured Sphingobacterium sp. | reverse complement strand
CAATGTAAAGATTATGAACTCCGTCAACCGTATTTATTATTTTCCCCAATTGGGTAGCGGTGGCTGCAAGTGTATCTAAGTTTTCACCGAAAATCTTTAAAACTACATCCTGCCTTGCACCGGTCATCAATTCATTAAAACGCATCTGTACCGGATACTGGAAGCTGGTAGTGATGCCCGGGACATCTTCTAATGCCTTGCTCATTTTTTCAGAAAGCTCAGGAAAGGTTTTAGCAGAAGTCCATTCCCGCTTATCTTTTAGGATAACCATCAAATCACTGGCATCCATCGGCATCGGATCCGTAGGTACTTCACCGCTTCCGATTTTGGTGACTATCTTTATTACTTCCGGGAATCGCGTTTTTAAAATATGTGCCGCTTTTTGAGTACTTTCTATGGTGGTATTCATGTTGCTCCCAGCTAAAACACGGGTGTCTACTGCGAAATCGCCTTCCTCTAAAGAGGGGATAAACTCGCCGCCTAAAGTGCTTAAGGTAAAGACGGCTGCAGAGAATAAGATAATGACTATTCCGAAAGCTATTTTTTGTGCTTTTAGCACTTTTAATAAAGCCCAGTTATAGGCAGCTTCTAATTTGGCCATAATTCGGTCCGAAAAGTTAAGCTTATGACTCACTTTTTTATCCAACACGAGTGAACTCATCATTGGGATATAGGTAAGCGACAAAAGAAAGGCTCCCAATAGCGCGAAAGCAACCGTTTCTGCCATGGGTTTAAACATTTTACCTTCGATACCCTGTAGAGTGAATATGGGCAGGTAGACTACTAGAATAATGATTTGTCCGAACACCGCAGCATTCATCATTCTCCCCGCTGCCCCGACTACAATATTATCCATGTCTTTTTTGGAATAATTAGTGATTTGCCTGAAACGGGCATTGTGAGAAAGTTGATGCATAACAGCTTCTACAATAATCACCGCACCGTCGATGATTAATCCAAAATCCAGAGCACCCAGGCTCATCAGGTTGCCGCTGACGCCAAATATGTTCATCATGCATATAGCAAAGAGCATCGACAGCGGAATAACGGATGCTACCAATAAGCCAGCCCTGAAGTTTCCCAGAAAAAATACCAGCACAAATACAACAATCAACGCTCCTTCCATTAAATTGCGTTCTACTGTTTCTATGGCATTATTGACCATTTTCGTCCGGTCGAGAAAAGGCTCAATGACTATCCCTTCAGGTAAGGTCTTTTGAATTTCGGCTATTCGTTCTTTTACATGTCTAATAACCAATCCGCTATTTTCACCTTTAAGCATCATCACTACTGCTCCGGAAACCTCGCCTTCATCATTATAGCACATGGCTCCGTAGCGGGTGGCATAGCCGATTTGTACATCGGCTATATCACGTATTAGCACAGGGGTTTCCGTACGGCTGTTTGCGATAGCAATGTTTTCAATGTCTGCTTTATTAACAATTAGTCCCTCACTTCTGATATATAGAACAGTGGCTCCTTTTTCAATATAAGCTCCGCCGGTATTTTGATTGTTATTTTCCAGCGCCGAAAAAACGTCATTAATCGTTAGACCATGCGCGTTAAGTCGATCGGGATTAACGGCAATTTCGTACTGCTTCAGCTTGCCTCCGAAGCTGCTTACTTCAGCAACTCCTTTGACACCCAGTAACTGCCTGCGTACTATCCAATCTTGAATAGTTCTCAACTCGGTGACGTCGTATTTACTTTCGTAGCCTTTGAGAGGGCGGACTACATATTGATAAATCTCGCCCAAGCCGGTTGAAATTGGGCCCAGTACGGGCGTGCCGATGCCTTCCGGAATTTGACTTTGTACCTCTTGCAGACGTTCGGCAACCTGTTGCCTCGCCCAATAAATATCTATCCCGTCATCAAAAACAATGGTCACCAAAGATAGGCCGAAGCGCGAAAAGCTCCGAATTTCAGCCATTCCTGAGATATTGCTATTGGCCTGTTCTATGGGGAAAGTAACCAGGCGCTCAATGTCTGTGGCACCAAAGGAGGGCGCTACAGTGATAATCTGGACCTGATTGTTGGTAATATCCGGCACGGCATCAATTGGCAATTGGGTAGTTTGATATATTCCAACGCCAATAAGAGCCATTACCATGAGCCCTACGATGAGTTTATTCCGTACGGAATATTCAATTATTTTGTTCAACATAATATTTCAATAACTTTATTAAGAAATCAGAAAATGAAATGCTAAACCCTGTTTACTGTAATGCCGGTGTTAAGGAATCTGTTAAGAAGCTATCGACTCGTTTATTTGGTATTTACTGATACCTTTCTCCGGGACATTGGTATTAATCATCGCATTGTCACTCACGACAATACCTGTATGTCAAATTTATCGACAGTCTGGTAGATATTTATCCGGAGTCTTATATCCTTCCAAATAAAATAGTACACCAAACATTAATAGATGAAAACGGGCTGCTTTCTTTCAATATTAGATCAGCAAGATCTCGGCGGCTGCCAGATAGAAGAAAGATAATAAAAGGAATAACCTGAGGAGTAGGTGAAGACGTCCTGTCGCTGATCCACTAATTCAGTCTTTGGAATTATCGAAAAATCAGGTGTAGGCATGATAAAGCCAGTCTGCGATTCGAAAGAATGTATCAATTTTTTAAACGGCATTTGCATGTCTCTTTCCTGATCGCCATAAGTATTATCATCACTAACGTAGTGCATATACATGAAGCCTATAAACGAAATATCAGGATCCCACTGGTTATGCTCTTGAAAATGCTCCAATAATAAAGGTAATTTCAAGAGTTCCATTAACTGTGTGTCAGTAGACAGCATATAAACTGCCATAAGCAATATGGTTAGATATCTTTTCACCCCGTCAAATATACCTTTTTAATAAAATTAAAATACTAAGAACGCGCAAAATCAACTAATTTATACCGGATTTAAATAAGGGCTTTACGCGTTAATCAGAGAAAAAACTTGAGCATTGATATGTGAATATCTGTATTGAATCGGTTCCGATTGGTGCATGATCTGCCACAGCCTTTGTAAATATTTCACATAGACAATGCTAAGCTCTTCATATCAAAAACTGCAAAGGCGTGCATCGGAACAAATCGAAATAGAGCATTGCCCTTTACACTATTATCTCACAAGCAATTACACTGAAATTGAATTAACCATTTTGCATATTTTTGCTTTTCATTCTAATTTTTGTGTAAAATTGCACATCTAATAAATTGATTTTATATTTTAAAAAAATGAAAAGACTTTTAGTGCTGGGCATCTGTTCCGTTTTTTTCGCATGCAATAATTCAACAGACAATAATTCAGCAGTATCTACCCAAGGTGCAGATACGCTAAAAAGATCAGGTAGCGCGTACAACGTTTACGATACCGTTCCTTCTCTTACACCTCATGTTCCGGTTGTTGCTTCAGCCAGTGAAGAAACTCAGCCTACTGCTGCCGCGGATCTGGCAGTCGCTGCAAACCCAGCTGCTGCTCCCGACGACAGTGCTGAGATCAAGAAAGGTGAAGCGTTGATCGCGAAATCAGATTGTCTGGCCTGCCATAAGTTAGAAGACAAGCTTCTTGGACCTTCTTATAAGGAAGTTGCCAGTAAGTATCCTAATACTCCGGCGAATATCGCTCACCTGGCCGATAAGATAAAGAAAGGTGGAAGTGGAGTTTGGGGACCAATTCCGATGTCGCCACACCCTACACTTTCCGACGCCGAGCTGACAGCTATGGTAAAATATGTTTTATCAGTAAAATAAGGTAAAGACAAGGAGCGAATTTAAACTTTAGCATAGCCATGCTACTGTTCTTTTTAGCTTTCAAAGACTGTAACATAATTACTAGGTAATTGATGAAAAAGCCAAAGAATTATATATTGCAGTGTTAAATTTATAACGATATCGAGTGAATTCATAGTTTGCTCATTTTAAAGTCATTGCCAATTTGGAAGCGAATTATTCATGCAGGCTTGATCTGCGGTTGAAGGCAGTACTGCTGCTGTCATTTTCTTTTTTGTTCAGCTATGCTGTAACTCAAGCACAATCATTAGACCAGGAGCTTTTTAAATCGACCACTTTTACTCCGCTCAAGAGTTTTCCTTCGGGCGTTGAGGGGCCGGCGGTGAGTGCTTCGGGAAGGGTGTACGCGGTTAATTTTGGAGAAAAAGGTACCATAGGGGAGGTAAGTCCGGATGGAAAAGCAAGTCTGTTTGTGAAACTGCCTGAAGGCAGCGTGGGGAATGGGATTCGCTTTGACAGCAAGGGAAATATGTTTATTGCTGATTATACTAAACACAATATTCTCGAAGTTAATATGGTAACTAAGAAGATAAGTGTGTTCTCACATAACCCACAGATGAGTCAGCCAAATGATATTGCGATTGATTCAAAAGATCGACTTTATGCCAGCGATCCAGATTGGAAAGGTGGAAAAGGCCGGATATGGAGAATAGATACTGATGGTAAGTCGATCCTGCTTGACAACCTGGGTACGGCAAACGGCATTGAGGTTAGTCCCGATGATAAATTATTATACGTAAATGAGTCTGTGCAGCGCAAAGTATGGGTGTATGACCTTTCGCCGCAGGGCAAAATAAGCAACAAGCGTCTTTTTTATGAATTTTCTGATTTCGGAATGGATGGAATGAGATGTGATATGGATGGGAATCTTTATATCACACGCCATGGAAAAGGTACGGTGGTTAAGCTTTCTCCCTCGGGTAAGCTTTTAAAAGAAGTTGTGCTGATCGGGAAACTCCCCAGTAATCTTGCATTTGGCGGGAAGGACGGCCGTACGGTTTATGTAACCTTACAAGATAATGGTAACCTGGAAAGCTTCCGCGTGGACAGGCCAGGGCGTGCATGGAATATGCATAAAAGGAAATAACTACAAAATCAACTCTAATTAAATTAAATTAAAATGAAAACAGAAAGAAGATCAGTATTAAAAAAATTGTTCGCTTCAGCGATAGGTGTGGCCGGACTGGGTGCCGTTGCAAATGCTAAGGGCCTTGCGGCTGCTCCTGAAAAAGAAGCAGGCAATATAACTAATTTTCAGAATGCACCATTATTCGCCGGACATACCATTCATAACGGCCTGGTTTATATTGCAGGTAAAGGAGCTCACACTGATCCTTTCGACATCAAATCACATACAAAAATTGTGTTAGACGGGCTTGAAAAAGAGCTTATTAAAGCTGGTTCATCTATGGAGAAGGTTTTAAAAGTTACCGTTTTCCTGAACGATATCGCCGATTATCAAGGGATGAATGAAGTTTACAAGGGACGTTTTGGAGCAAAACCTCCTGTCCGTACTACAATAGCTGTTGCCAAGGGTGGCGTACCTGGAGACTCTCTTGTGGAGATGGATGCAATAGCTTATCTCTAGGCCGCATAATATAGACTCAGATTACTTTTCGGTTTTATATTGCTGAAGGCTTCAGCTATATGGATAGATCTCTATAGCTGAACCTTTTTGCTGTATACAGGATAATGAGACAATAGAAAAATCGAGCAGCTGTCAGTTAACTGAATAATGTTCAGCCGGACTGAAGGCCTGAATGCTGCTATCTGGCAATAAATAAAAAAATGAAAAAAATAAGGTTTTACGGTATTTTATTATTTGGGGGCGTAAGTATTTGTATATTATCCGCTTCTGCAAAATATAACTCGGAGATAACATATACGAACGACAATCGGGTATCCCGTAAAGATACCTTGATCCAGGAACCCTTCCTGGCGCCGGAATGGGCAGATACGATCAAAAATCCGATAGGCACATCTCCCGAAATATTGGCAAAGGGTGAGGAAATATATAATTTATATTGTTTTGCCTGTCATGGTGAAACAGGATATGGAGACGGTGCTGCTGGCGGCGCGATGGGGGTCAGGCCAGCAAACTTTCATGATCCTAAGTTTCGTAAACAGACTGATGGGTCTATATTCTGGAAGCTGACCAACGGCAAACAGAATATGCCTCCGTTTAAGGAATTACTAAAAGAAGAGCAAAGATGGGAGCTGGTCGCCTACCTTAAGGAATTTGGAAAACAACAATAATTAAGAAATATAAGAATATGAACTCTCGACAGATTTTTAAAACTATTGCCGCCTTAAGTATATTTCTCACACCCCTTATTAGTTATTCTCAAAATACCAGACCCGCTGCCAGTTCTTCAAACCGACCGGAAAGAAGGGCCCCTCCCGAAGAAACTCCAAAAGCGCTAAGACCGGATATTAAAGTTGAACGATATATGGCGATTGGCCCTAAAGCAGTACGACTTGTACTCCAGCCGGGCACAAATACATTTTTTTATACCGACTTTGAAGGTGGTATATATCGTATTAACACTTCATCCGGATCGCCGGTTTCCGAAAAAATACTTTCAGCTGCTGACCATGGAATTACCCGTTTACAGGGTGCTGTTTTTGCTTGTAATGATTTATTCCTTTGTGGAAATATTAGTGCCAATAACGGGAAGGGCACAAAAGGTAGAATGGTACGTTACAAGATTGTACCCGGTGAAGCTCAGCCAACGATGACCGTTGTGTTTAATACGGTTGAATATGGCACGAATGCGACGACCTTTGATCACGGATGGAACGCCTTAGAAGTGAGTCCTGATGGAAAATATATATATGTGAACACAGGAGCAAGAACCGATCACGGTGAGGTGCAGGACAATAGGGGTGCCTATCCGAATGCGCGTGACCAGGCTTTGACGGCCAAGATCTTTAGATTCCCTGTGGATGCGCATGATCTGGAATTACCCAATGATCTGGCGAAACTTAAAGCGGACGGTTATATTTATGCTGAAGGAATTCGAAATGCTTACGATATTGCTTTCGATGGCTTAAACCATCTCTTTGCTGTAGTTAATTCTTCCGATTACGACCATAATGAAGATATGTTCTGGATAAGGGAAGGCCATCACTATGGTTTTCCATGGGTGATGAGTGGCATTGAAAACCCACAACAGTATCCAGACTGGCAGCCAAACCCGGATACCGATCCTTTTATCCCCCGTAGCGCCCACGCATGGGCTGTAAAGTATTTCAGGAATGATCCGGATTTTCCTAAAATTCCGGAAGGCGTTACCTTTACCAGGGGAGTACAGAACCTCGGCCCTGATGCCAATGAATATCGCGGACATACAGGTAAAATTTTCGATGGAGACGATACGGGTGTAACCACGAGCACGTTTACGCCCCATAGTTCGCCGCTCGGTCTGACGTTCGACCGCGACCTCTTGCTGACAGATGAGTTTAAAGGAGCCGGGTTTGTATTGAGAAACTCTCTCGGTGCAAAAAATCCAATGATGAAGCCTTTTACGGATGAAGGCAGGGATCTGCTCCGACTGGAAAAAAGTTATAATAAGCTGTCTGATAATTATTTCGTTAAAACGACTCGCATTGTCGAATCATTTAATAATCCGACCGATGCGGTACTGGTAGGGAATGACTTATATGTGATTGAATATGGAACTGTTCAGGCAAGTATCTGGAAAGTAACTCTTCCGGGCAGTTCAAAAGCCATTAAGGCAGCAAAAAAAGTTAAATAAGGGTTTTAAGTATTCACTATGCTGGTATTCTAAAATATAATTTGTTTATTTATAAAGTTAAAATTAACATATGATGAGAATTAAAAGTATTGTATTGTCTTCCGTCTTCTTTTGCCTTGCCTGTTCCGGGATTTTATCGGCGCAAACAATCTCTAAGGAAGAGCTAACATTTCTCACCTCTGAATGGAAAGGTGCGCGTTTCGCCGATGGTAGGCCGAAAATTGCTGATGACCTTTTGGAAAGAGCGAAAAAGATCGGTATAGACGATGCCTGGACGGTGTTAAAGAATCTGGGATATACTAATCAGTTTGAATATGGCTGGAAGACCGTAAACGATCTTCCGGTTAGTGGAAGGGCCGTTACGGCAATGTTTATGCCTTCACGGCCGGATGTTGAAAAGAATATTAAGGAACGTGGAAACAAGCAAGGTAGGCTCGGAAATACTAATTCCTGGCCGATTGATGTGCTGACCAAGGGTGATATTTATGTGGCCGATGGTTTTGGTAAGATCGAAGCCGGCACGCTCATGGGCAGTACTCTGGCGACCTCTATTTTCAGTAAGTCTGGTAACGGCGTTGTATTTAATGGCGCCGCGCGGGATGTGGATGGAATTGCGGAGATTGATGGCTTCAACGCCTTTGTCAGGGACTTTCATCCTTCATTCCTTGAGGATATGGTACTGATGGGTTTAAACACTCCGGTGCGCATCGGAAAGGTCATGGTTTTGCCAGGGGATTTAGTGATTGGCGGTAGAATAGGAGTGTTATTTGTTCCAGCTCAGCTGGCTGAACAGGTTGTTGCCACCGCAGAATTTGTTGCGTTAAAAGATAAATTCGGGTTCGAGATGGTCCGGACTGGAAAATATTCCACAGGTCAGATCGATAGTCAGTGGGCAGATCCAATTAAAGTTGATTTTTTAAAGTGGTTGGATCAACATCCGGAAGAAGGAAAAATGACCCGGGCGGAGCTTGACGTCATGATGAGTAAAAGAACCTGGTAATAAACTAAATAAATAACCGAACCTTACATAATTTTTAAACCTACAATCTTGAAACAGTTAAATGTGTACACCCTGGCATTAGGCATTTCGCTGCTATGCCTTCTTGCTGCTATCGTGATGGCAGTCAGTGGAAATTCTGCGGGTACTGGCCCAGTGCTTATTGGATTCTTCCTTACTCTGGCAGTCGGTGTAAGGGGCACCCGGAAGTTTAAGTCGTTTGCATATACGATATGGATTTTTACTGCCGTAACTGCTTCCATGTTTTATCCACAGTATTTCACGTCCATCGGCGATTTTAAGCTGAGTTTGATGATCGTGCCATTGTTGCAGATCATCATGTTTGGTATGGGCTCTCAGATGAGCTTTGACGATTTTACCGGCGTGATTAAAATGCCTAAAGGTGTTTTTATTGGGGTGGGAGCGCATTATATAATTATGCCTTTGGTCGCCTTTGGTATAGCTCACCTTTTTGATTTTCCTCCGGAAATTGCCGCAGGTATTATTCTTATCGGTACGGTGCCAAGTGGATTGGCTTCTAATGTTATGTCGTATCTCGCGCACGCTAATCTAGCGCTTGCAGTAACCATTGGAGCCATCTCTACCTTAATTTCGCCTTTCGTTACGCCCCTATTGATGAAGTGGCTCGGCGGTCAATACATCGAGGTAGATTTCTGGCATATGATGCTAGATATACTTAACATGATCATCCTTCCGATCGTTGCTGGTTTTATATTTAACCTTTTCTCGAAGAATGAGGCAAGTCGTAAATCAAAAATTATCCAGATGATTGGTTATTTTATAGTTATACTGCTTACCAACTTGGTATATGTAAAATCAAGTGGAGCCGACCTTAACCATTTCATAGGTGAATTTGGAAAGTCCCTCTTCTGGTTTTATGCGCTTCCTTTGGTTGGTGCAATTATACTTAGCCGTATGTCTAAAGGGAACGATAAATGGATGGAATCTGCACTGTCTATGATTTCCATGGTCGGTATCGCTGTGATCATTACTATTATCACTGCATCGGGTCGCGATAGTTTATTGGAAGTTGGTTTATTATTGATTGTTACCAGTTTGCTTCATAATCTTGCAGGTTATTCACTGGGATATGGCGTATCATGGGCTGCCGGAATGCCTGAGAAAGATCGTCGTACTGTGGCATTCGAAGTGGGTATGCAGAATGGCGGACTGGCATCAGGCCTGGCATTACAGATGGGTAAAATAGCCACGGTAGGGCTTGCACCAGCGATTTTTGGTCCGTTGATGAACGTGACCGGTTCTGCACTGGCCAGCTACTGGAGAAGCCGCCCGCCGGTAGAAGATACACATGTGACCGATGAGAAACCAGCTGATGAAGTTACCGCTACCTAATAGACAGAACTTAAAAACATGAATATTAAATAATAGAATTTTAATTATGAAAAGTTTAACAAGTCTTTTTTTTATCATTGCACTCTTTGTATTCACCGCTTGTCAATCAGGTAGTCCAATACAAGAAAACACGCAGAATAGTACTAAAGCGGTTGATGCTCCGGGCACTGCAGAGGATGAAGCAGCTGTTGCTGCTGCGGTTGATACCCTGAATAAGGGTATCCTTGATCCGGAACAGGGCTTGCTGGAGAATATAGCGTCTGATGCCCTTTCTTATGGCCACTCAGGCGGCAAAGTTCAGAACAAGGCTGAATTCGTAGACGACCTTGTAAACGGTTCTTTTGATTTCGAGACAGTAGAGATTTCAGATCAGACAATTTCCGTTTCAGGAGACAATGCAATTGTCCGGCACGTATTCACTTCCAAGGCAACAAATGCAGGTGCTCCGGTTGATTTGAAAATCGGTAACCTGCTTGTTTGGAGAAAAGAGAACGGGCAATGGAAACTACTCGCCAGGCAGGCATTTAAATTACCTTAATATTTTTATACCTATTTTGGAAAGTGCGCACTTGATGCGCATTTTCTGTTTTTAGCGATATAATCAAACTATATACGATGCAAAGACCCGACAGTTTGATATTTGATATGGACGGCACCCTTTGGGATGCGGTGAATACTTATTTGATTTCCTGGAACATGGCCATGGAGCTGGAGGGAATAGATCGGGTTTTCACCCGAGCTGAGCTTGATTTCGTCATGGGATGGGAGAGAGCACGAGTTTTGGCGCATCTGTTTCCAGATCAAAGTGTCACAGAGCGCGAACGCCTGTTTGCAATAATTAACAAGTGCAGGGCGGAGATTATCCCAAGACTTGGAGGTACTTTGTATGAAGGGGTACAGGAAGGAATTATAAAGCTTGCAGAAAAATATAAATTATTTATAGTCAGCAATTGCCCGGAGGGATTAATCGTTGAGTTTATCAAATGGTCTGGCCTGGAACGTCAGATCACTGACGAGATCGCCCATGGACTTAACTCTATGCCAAAGAATTATAATATAAACCTGCTGATGGATAAGCATCAGTTAAAAAATCCAATATATATTGGCGACACCGATGTTGATCGCATAGAAAGTAGAAAAGCAGGAGTACCCTTCGTTCTGCTCACTTATGGTTTCGGCACCAGCGATGATTATGATCTAAAATTCGATGACTTTTTCTCGCTTACAGATTATTTTATGATGTTATAAATTGGTAGCCTGTTGTGGTGCAATTAGCAAATAGAAAAGCATAATAACCCCTAGCCCAATCTTTCTATGAAAACTCTATTTTCTACCGGCCTCATCCTGATTCTACTTTCTTCCTGTTCCCCGGCAGTCGAACCCGCGGATCTTTATGGAAGATGGGAATATATTAAAGTCGGGAACGCCGATCCTCAGGACACCCTTACATCCGGAGAGTTGAGGGAGCAGAGTCCTGCTATTATTTTCACAGAGAACAAGGACCTGGTCATTGAATGGGGTGACAGGGAGCTTTCACGAGGAAAGTTTAAAATAGACGGGAAAATGATCCGGTATACCGAGAATCTAAAAGAAGGAACAACTCGTGACTTCCCGTTTCTTGTTCTCAAACTGAACGCTGATGAACTTATATTCCAGACCATGGATCGGGATTATACCATCGTCACTGCCGTAAGAAGTAAATAACGGCAAAGCCCGTCTGTTCCGGCAGGCCTTGCCGTTTCCTTTATTTTTTCTTTTTGCTGCCTGCTGGCTTGACCGTTGAATCAGGTTTTCCTTTAGTCGCCTGTTGTTGCTGCCTCATATAATCTTCCATTCTCTGTTGAAATCCTGATTTCTTCTTGTCTTTGACAGGCTTTTTCTTATTTTCCTGAATTTTGGCATGGATCTTTTCATCGTTCACAAACATTCTAATAATGTATTGTTGTGCGAACGTCATCATATTTGCCAGAAAGTAATAATAGTTCAAGCCCGATGGATAGCTGTTAAGTACTCC
>CAZFQV010000039.1:0-12153 GCA_964521175.1 uncultured Sphingobacterium sp. | reverse complement strand
AGCCCTTGATTAATCTATTAATTGCCGTGCCGGTGACCATTCTTATTATCATCGCTGAGCTTTATAGAAAACATGCGAACCCGTTCAATAACATAGCCTACACCATACTAGGAGTTTTATTTGCGGGAGTTCCTTTTTGCTTTTTTTATGCCATAGCCTATATAGACGGAAGTTATTCGTCCAATTATCCCCTGGCCTTCCTGATATTTTTATGGGCCAGCGATACCGGGGCATATCTTTTTGGCACAAAGCTGGGGAAAAACCGACTCTTTGAGCGCCATTCGCCCAAGAAATCATGGGAAGGATTTATAGGGGGCTGGCTAACCAGCCTGCTTGCCGCGTTAATTATATCGAACTTTTTCCATGAATTACCGTTAATACACTGGCTGGGAATATCTACGCTTATCGTAATTGCCGGGACTTTTGGAGACCTCTCAGAGTCAATGCTCAAAAGAAGCTTTTCGGCAAAAGACTCCGGGTCAATGCTTCCCGGTCACGGGGGGCTGCTCGATCGGTTTGATGGTTTGTTGCTTGCCGCTCCTCTCGTATTCGTATATTTACAGTTTGTAGATACATTGTGATTAATTCATGTATTTTACAGGAAAAGCGGGTGTTTTTACCAGCGGATCCGGTGATTTTTGAATATTATGGAAGAGGATTTTAAGAAGGACAGATCACTATGGTACATGGGTGCCGGACTGGGCTTAGTTATTCTGATTATGGGGTATCTGACTCTGTATGTAGATAATGTAGACTCATTTTTCGGCGAAAATGAAGAAGAGAAAGTTGTTGCGGTCATAGATCATCACCCGGCTATTTTGGATGATAAGGTAGGTACAGATGAATCCGAGCTGCGGATCCCGGTGGTTAAATTCATTGAGGCATTTTAC
Source organism: uncultured Sphingobacterium sp. (assembly GCA_964521175.1). Taxonomy (GTDB): domain Bacteria; phylum Bacteroidota; class Bacteroidia; order Sphingobacteriales; family Sphingobacteriaceae; genus Daejeonella. Next base: position 11,263 of record CAZFQV010000039.1, on the reverse strand, counting down.
AGAGATCAGCACAAGGGCTATTTCGACCCGCCGAGTTACTTTTCTCCGATCACAGAGACTTATTTCAATTATCATAACCTAACGTATAAACGGCTTAAGGAGCTTCACAATAAGCGGGCGGAGGATATGCGCAACTTAAAAGTGGAGTGGATCGTTTCAAGCCTGGATCTTGAAAGAAGTGGAGATAAGCTGGTTGCGACTTACTGGGCGAGGACCAAATACATTAAGGCATCAGCAGAGAAAGAGATCTCAGCAGATGTAAAATATGAAATGCTAATTAACGGGGAGGGAAAAATCAGTTCATTGCGGGAGCTGGAGATAAAAAATATGATAGCCTATGAACGGGAAAGCCATGAGGAAATGATGGTGCCGGCAGAAGCGAGAGTTACTGCCGAGGCCATGACTACTCCCGAAGCTACAAACAGCATTCCTGTAGCAACGGCCGGAACTGTTAATTCTGCAGCCTTGTATGAGGGCAGACTCTATGATCTGGGCAATGTTGAAACGGCTCCTGAGTATCGTGGTGGGCAAAGCGCTTTGGCGATGTTCCTGGGATCCTCCCTTCGCTATCCTGCCCGTGCCCGTGAAAACAAGGTTCAGGGCAAGGTCTATATCAGTTTTATAGTGGAAAAAGACGGTTCTCTTAGTGATTTCAAAGTGATAAGAGGTATTGGCAATGGTTGTGATGAAGAAGCGATTCGGGTATTAAAACTGTGCCCGCTATGGAAACCTGGAATGGTAGCAGACAAAGCCGTAAGAACAACCTACGTTTTACCGATCACCTTTCAGCTTATTGAGTAGCGGGTTCCTTCTCAGTGATCTCTCTCAGCGTCTCTATGGCCATGTCTAAGTTATCTACATGCTCTATCGCCAGTCGCAAAGAATTCTTCACTTCTTTGAGATTGCAAATTCTCGGATGTGCCTGGACAAACTCCAATATCCTGCCGAACTGTTCGGTTTCATAGTACGGCGATTGCTGGTTGCTTATAAAATAACCCCGGAGAACTCCTTTTTTAAAGGTTATCTTTTCAAAACCAATCGTCTTCCCATACCACTGTAGTCGCCAAGTATTGATGAGCTCATTAACCTGGTGTGGCACCGGGCCGAACCGATCGATTAGTTTCTGGCGGAAGGCATCAAGGTCGGGCTCATCTTCGATATTTGAAAGTTCGGTGTAAAGATTATATCGTTCGGTAACGTTCGTTACGTATTCGTCGGGGATCAACACCTCCAGGTCAGTATCAACATGAGTAAATGATATGAAAGGCCTGGGCTTTTCCTCGGCAAAAAGGCCCTTAAATTCGTCGTCTTTGAGTTCCTGGATTGCTTCATCCAGGATCTTATGATACATTTCGAAACCGATTTCAGCGATGAAGCCGCTCTGCTCCGCTCCTAACAGATTGCCGCTTCCGCGGATGTCTAAGTCGCGCATTGCCACGTTAAAGCCGCTTCCCAGGTCGGAAAATTCTTCGATCGCACTGAGTCGTTTCCTGGCCTCGTTGGTTAGCGTCGAAAGCGGTGGACTCAACAGGTAGCAGAATGCTTTTTTATTAGAACGCCCTACCCGCCCCCGCATTTGGTGCAAGTCACTCAAGCCAAACATATGCGCATGGTTAATAAGAATCGTATTCGCATTTGGAATATCCAGCCCTGATTCGATAATGGTGGTTGCGATGAGCACATCGCAGTCGCCGGATACAACTTTTAACATGACATCTTCCAGCGCATCACCTTCTAGCTGGCCATGGGCGATGCCTATCCTCGCTTTCGGAACGAGACGGCTAATCATGCCACCCAATTGCATAAGATCCTGCACCCGGTTGTGGATAAAAAAAACCTGACCTCCACGGTCGATTTCATACTCCACAGCCTCTTTTATAAGCTTCTCGTTAAAAACGTGCAGCTCTGTAACCACCGGCTGCCTGTTGGGAGGGGGAGTGCTGATGATACTCAGATCGCGAGCACCCATCAGAGAGAAGTGTAAAGTACGAGGGATAGGAGTTGCCGTCAGGGTAAGTGTATCGACGTTAGCACGAAAATGCTTGAGTTTCTCCTTAACACTTACTCCGAACTTTTGCTCTTCGTCGATGATGAGCAAACCCAGGTCCTTGAATTTGACGTCCTTGCTTACGATGCGATGGGTGCCAATAATGATATCTACCTTTCCTTCCGCAAGGCGCTGCAGGGTTTCTTTGATCTGTTTAGGCGATTTAAACCGGTTGATATAATCGATATTGCAAGGAAAGTCGGCCAGGCGTGAGGTGAAGGTTTTAAAGTGCTGCAAAGCTAGAATAGTTGTTGGAACCAGAATGGCGACTTGCTTGCTGTCGCATACCGCTTTAAACGCCGCACGGATGGCGATCTCTGTTTTACCAAAACCCACGTCCCCGCAAACCAGCCGATCCATAGGATGCTGTGACTCCATATCCTTTTTAACGTCGGCGGTGGCTTTAACCTGATCCGGCGTGTCTTCGTAAATAAAGGAAGCCTCGAGTTCAGTCTGCAGGTAAGTATCAGGCAAAAAGGCTGTTCCTTTCTGAGATTTGCGGATTGCGTAAAGCTTTATGAGGTCGCGGGCTATATCCTTAACTTTTTTTTTGGTGGTCTTTTTCAGCTTATCCCAAACGTCGGTGCCCAGCTTATTCATTTTAGGAGTAGCTCCATCCTTGCCAGAGTATCTTGAAATGCGATTAAGCGCGTTAATATTAACGTACAGCAGATCGTTATCGGCGTAGACCAGCCGGATCGTTTCTTGCTCTCTGCCGTTCACTTCAATTTTTTCAAGTCCGGCATACTTTCCTATTCCGTGGTCAATATGGGTAATATAATCGCCTGGCTTAAGCTCCCTGAGCTCCTTCAACGTGATGGCTTGTGAACGGGCATATCCTCTTTTTAGCTTATATTTATAGTATCGGTCGAAGATCTGATGGTCTGTATAACATGCCAGCTTATGGTCTAAATCGATGAAACCCTCTCTCAGGGCAAGGTGGATGGGCTTGAATTCGACCTGGGCGTTCATATCCTCAAAAATGGTGTATAGCCTTTCGATTTGCTTTGTCGAATCTGTGAAGATGAGGTTTTCCAGGCCAGCCTTTTCGTTCTCCCTGAAATTATGAATCAGCAGGTTAAAATCTTTGTTGAAAGAGGGCTGAGGTTTTATATCAAAAGAAATTGTGCAATCTGGATTATAGAAGAATTGTTTCCCAAATTCCAATATCGCAAAATCGCGAAATTGGTCTGCGAGCATTTTTTCATCCGTAAAATTAAACCTGGGATCGATCCACTGGGGGTTCTGCTTTTTATCTTCGGCAGGTAGAGCGTTCCAAAACTCCACGGCCTTTTTATAACCATCTTTTATCACATCAAAGGTGAAGGCAACATCACTGAACCAAAGCAGTGTATTTTTATCAATATATTCCAGCAAAGAAATATTATGCTCAGTCAGAAATTTCGATTGTACGTTCGGTACCAGAGTAATGGTTTTAATGGTTTCAACAGACAGTTGATCTTCAATTTCAAAGCTGCGTATGCTTTCAATAGAATCACCAAAAAACTCTACCCTGTAGGGTAGTTCATGAGAGAATGAGAAGATATCGACTATTCCTCCACGAATTGAAAACTGTCCGGGTTCGTACACAAAATCGACACGTTCAAAGTCGTATTCTATTAAGAACTCATTGATAAATTCTATACTTAGCTTATCGCCGACGGAGACTTTCAGGGTGTTCCTTTGCAGTGCGGCCCGGTCAATAACTTTTTCCGCAAGTGCTTCAGGGTAAGTCACAATAATCTTCCCGAAGTTATCCGACTCGATCAAGCCGTTCAATACCTCGGCACGCTGTAGCACATGGTTGCTGTCTATTAGCTCAAAGTCAAATGATTTACGGTAGGACGAGGGAAAAAGGAGAATTTCTTTTTCCAGGATGTTCTCCAGATCACTAAGAAAATAGGCAGCTTCTTCCCTTCCTGGCAGGACAAAGATCATGTTTGGCTGCTCCATAAGATACAAGGCCGCCACCGCCATCGAATCACTGGATCCGATGAGACCTTTTAAATGAACCCTGGGGTTTCCACCTGCTTTTATTACTTCTGCCAGTCTGGTGACCCTAGGATCCGATTTATACTGATTTAAAATATCACGGATACTCACACTTTGCTTTCAGCTACAAATATACGAGTAAACAGGTAATCCGGAAATGCCCCGACTCAAACACTTAAGAAAGTTATGTGTTTAAATAGTCAGTTAATCGGCGTAGTAGAACTTAAAGACCTATCAGATGAAAAATGCATTAAAATATGGTGTCTTAATTGGCGTACTTAGCGGGATCTGGATACTGGTTATGCACTTTGGCGGAGTATTGACGAGTGATATGGACGGAGATAGTAGCGTTTCCTGGATGGAATGGATCTCCTTGCTAATCCCTGCTATCGGGCTTTACGCGGGAATAAAATCATACCGCGATCATTTGACAGCAGATAAAATGGAGTTTGTTCAGGGCTTATTTCAAGGCTTCAAGATAATTATTGTTGGTGGGATTATAGCGTCATTCTTTGCCATTATTTATGTTCAGGTTAATCCGAACTGGATGAATACGGGCTATATGTACCGAATTGCAGCAGCTATTCTCGTGGGGATTCTTTTCAATCTTGCAATTTCATTAATTTTGATGAATAAAAAGAAGCATTTATAACCGGGCACACTGCTGTAGCAGATGAAATTAAAAGAACTGATTTCCTTTCTTGAAACAATAGCACCCCTCGCATATCAGGAAGACTATGATAATTCAGGCCTGATCGTAGGCCATCCCGAGCAGGAAGTTAATGCTGCGCTCATCTCGCTTGACTGCACGGAAGCCGTTGTCGACGAAGCCATTGATCTTGGAATAAGCGTAATCATTTCTCATCATCCTATCGTTTTTCGTGGATTAAAGAAGCTTAATGGTAAAACTTATGTAGAGCGCGTAGTGATGAAGGCTATTAAGCATGATATTGCTTTATATGCAATTCATACTAATCTGGACAACGTCCAACAGGGGGTAAACCAGCGGATTTGCGATAAGTTGGGAGTAAAGGATTGTAGAATCCTGAAAAGCAAGCAAGGAATTCTTAAGAAATTAGTGACTTTTTGTCCTACTCCATTTGCCGAAATAGTTCGTAAAGCTATGTTTAATGCCGACGGCGGATGGATTGGAAATTATGCAGAATGCAGTTATAGTTCGGAGGGCTTCGGAACATTCAAGGCCGGGCCTGGTGCCGACCCTTATGCTGGTGAGATCGGGAAAAGGCATCAGGAAGCAGAGACAAGAATCGAAATGATATACCCGGCTAATCTGGAAAAAAGGCTTATTGCTGCTTTATGCGAAGCGCATCCTTATGAGGAAGTAGCCTACGATCTTTACCCATTGGATAATTCATATCAGGAAGTAGGGTCTGGTATGATAGGTAATCTGGAAAGGGATATGGATGAAGCCGATTTTCTGAAACTCGTTAAAGAGAGGATGAATGCTGCGGTGATCAGACATACGGGTTTGAGAGGTAAACGCATCAGTAGAGTCGCAGTTTGCGGAGGAGCAGGAAGCTTTCTTTTAAGCGATGCAATTAATGCCGGAGCTGATATCTTTATTACCGCCGATTTTAAATACCATGAGTTTTTTGATGCGGAGGGAAAACTGATCATTGCTGATGTGGGACATTTTGAAAGTGAACAGTTTACGCAGGAATTATTGTTGGAATTAATTAAGGAAAAATTTCATAACTTTGCACTCCGTTTAACTGTACATAACACGAACCCAATAAATTATTTGATTTAATGGAACAAACCATAGAAGAGAAATTAAAGGCGCTGTACCATCTTCAAACGCTGCACACTCAGATCGATAAGATCCGCCAGACACGTGGCGAACTTCCCATGGAAGTGGCAGACCTGGAAGACGAGGTTACAGGTCTGGAAACCAGAATACAAAAAATAAAGTCAGAGCTGGATGAACTTGAAGATTCTATCGTAACCCGTAAGAATATCATTAAGGAAGCGCTTTCGGCTATAAAAAAGTACGAAGCACAGCTCACTGATGTCAAGAACAATCGCGAGTACGACGCGATTTCGAAGGAAGTTGAAATTCAGGGATTAGAGATCCAGGTCTCGGAGAAAAAGATCAAGGAATTTACTTTCGAGATTCAGAACAAGACAGAAGTGTACGAAAAGGCTCTTGAGAATCTGACAGAGCGTAAAAAAGATCTGGATTTGAAGAAATCAGAGCTCGAAACCATTACTGCTGAGACAGAAAAAGAAGAAACAAGCATTCTGACAAAAGCCAACAAGGCTGAAAAGCAAATTGAAGACCGCTTGTTGGTAGCTTACAACCGTTTACGTAGTAGCGCCAAAAATGGTCTTGCGGTGGTTACCATCCAGCGTGACTCCTGTTCAGGATGTTTTAATCAGATTCCGCCCCAGAGACAACTGGATATCCGTCAACGCAAGCGTATTATCGTGTGTGAGCACTGTGGGAGAATTCTCGTCGACGAAGGTTTTGCATTGGAAGAAGAAGTATCTCAATCATAATTTTTTTAAATTATGATAAAAAAGCGATCTAAAAAGGATCGCTTTTTTTATAAAAGGGTATTTTAAGGCAAAATCGAGGCTAAAGAACGGCTAGGTTATACGGCTTCGCTCAGAAACGATATACCATTGCGTTGATATTCATTCCTGCGCCTACCGAGGCAAAAACAACGATATCTTCAGGTTTTATTTGATGTGCGCCGAGGCGATTTTTTAATATCAGGTCAAGTAAAGTAGGTATAGTGGCCACGGAACTGTTTCCCAATGTGTCAATGGTCATGGGCATTACATCCGGCGGATGCTCTGAATATTGGTAAAGCTTGAAAAGTCTTTTCAGGATAGCCTCATCCATTTTACCATTGGCCTGATGCACCAACACTTTGTTAACATCCTGGATATCCTTGCCTGATTTCTGAAGTGCTTGCTGAATGACAAGTGGTACATTTTTCAGGGCATATTCATAGATCTTCCGACCTTCCATTTTGATATATTGGTCGTCGGTTACCAGTTTCGGGTTGCTGGATGGTCCCGAATAAAGATAATATGCTTCGGAAGCGGTATGAGTTTGTGTTTTATGAGTAAGGATACCCGCGTCCGAATTTTCTCTGCCTTCGAGAATAGTCGCTCCGGCGCCATCAGCAAAGATCATGGTATCCCGATCATGCGGATCAGTCACTCGTGACAGTAATTCGGCGCCGATCACAAGAATTCGCCTGGCGTCGCCGGACTTAATGAAATAGTCGGCCTGAATCATGGCTTGCAGCCAGCCCGGACATCCAAAGGGAAGATCATAGGCTACGCAGTCAGGGTTTTGAATCCCCAGCTTGAATTTAATTCTGGATGCCAGGGCTGGAAGTACTTCCGGACGAGTGCTACCGTAGGCGATATCTCCGAAATTATGCGCCACAATAATATAATCTAGTGACTCCGGATCGATCCCTGAGCTGTCCAAAGCATCTTTTGCAGCCAGATAGCCGAGATCAGAAGTCACTTGGTTCTGATTCGCATACCGACGCTCACTGATCTCTGTAATATGCTGAAATTTAGAAATAATTTCCTCGTTCTCTCTGGTGATAGGCTCCCCGTTTTTCTCGTAAAAGCGATGCTTAAGAAAATTACTGTTTGGTATGATATTGTTTGGTACGCTACTACCTGTGCCTATAATTACTGACTTGATATTAGTGCTCATTAAGGAGATTTATACGGAATACTATATTGGTTTAGTGTATTAAAGGTAAGCTATTTCCGGTAATTATGAAACCCGAAAAATTAAAATAAATTTAACTGCATTCCCGCAGCGGGACAAAAATGGTCCATGCTGAGAGGCCGGAGAGAACGGCCATCCATGTGTTTTTTTACCGATATGCGGAATAGCTGGTCTATGCTTTCGGCGATGTTTCCCTCTCCCTTCATGCGGGTCTCCCAACGCGAATCATTGAGCTTCCCACCATGGCAAGAGGCGATCATCTGTAAAACTTTCTTAGCCCTGTCTGGATAGGCTTTTTCAATCCAGTCGGTAAACACGCTCGCAATAGAGCCATTTAGCCGAACCATGGTATATGATGCCGCAGCAGCGCCGGCGTCAGCAGCGGCGTTGATGACGGTCGGTATCTCCTCGCTGTTAAGCCCCGGAATGACAGGAGCATACATGAGCCGTACCGGTATGCCGACTGACGTTAAGCGGTGAATCAGCTGTATACGACTCTTGCCGGTGACAGTTCTCGGCTCCAGCTTTTGTCTTAAACTTTCATTTAGTGAATTTAGTGTAATTGCCACGTGCACCAGATCTAAACGAGCCATTTCTTCCAGAATATCCAGGTCGCGAATGATGAGGTTATTTTTGCTGATAATACTCACAGGATGTTTGTATTTTAAAAAGACCTGCAGTAGGGAGCGAGTAATTTTAAGTTTTCGTTCGACCGGCTGATAACAGTCTGTATTTCCCGATAGCATAATCACCGATGGGATATAACCTTTGCGATTGAAGTATTCTTCGAGCAATATAGCAGCATTTCGTTTGACAATAATCTTGCGTTCGAAGTCGAGGCCCGCGCTGTAGCCGAAATACTCATGGGAATTCCTGGCATAACAATAAAGACATCCATGCTCACAACCCTGGTAGGGATTGATAGAAAACATAAACGGTAAATCGGGGCTGTTTGACTTACTGACGATATTTTTAGGATGCTCTTCCAAAATCTGAGTGGCAGAATTTTCCAGACACAGCTCATCAATACCTTCTACATGTTCCGCTACATATTTGTTTTTTAGGAATTTGTTATCGGTGTTGATTTGCGCCCCGCGCCCTTTGAAAAACTCATTATTTTCTATAAAAGCCACCCCGCAAATTACTAATATTTTTAGTAATTTGCGGGAACTAGAAATTAATCTTCGAGCAGGAATACATAGAGTTCTTTGGGGCCATGAGCTCCAAGCACTAGTGTTTTTTCGATATCAGCGGTACGACTAGGCCCCGTAATATTGGAGATCATAGTAGGTAGATTTTTTGGGTATTTCTTCTTCAGCAACTGGAAAGCGTCTTTGATGTCCAGTACCAATTGTGAAGTATAGGCGATTACGATATGAACATGAGGGTAAATACTCAGTCGGCGCCCTGATGCATTGCCATTAGATATTAACACACTTCCGTGTCTGGCAATCAGCGCTTCGCAGGAGCTAATACCCACGTCAGCGTTCATAAAGTCGGTGTCGGTACTATAAAAAGGGTATTCGTAGGTAGCAAGAAGCCTTTGCAGGGCAGGTTCCCAGCAATAAATCCTTCGCCAGCCTTTATCTTCAGCAAGTAGGAGTAGATTCTCAATAAGCTGAATCTGGCTTTCACAAAACACAAAATTCCCTGAAACTGCACTTAGCTGTTCTGCGAACAGCATGTCGGTGTGGCCCGTATATTCCGCATACAGTGGAGTATCTTCCAGGTTAGGATAGGGGTTATCCCTCTTTTCGAGAAGAGCCTTGCGGATCTTCTTCAGCATCTTTTCTTTGGAAGTAGTTTCTTTCATGCCAGCAAAAAGGGCCGGTTTCCGGCCCCTCCGGGTATTTTATTAATCCTGAGAGGAGCGGTTTTCAGGAAGGTCTACATTATGATCTACAACTCCTTCATGTTGCAGGACTTCTTTTGGAATCTCTACCGGAGCATCAATACCGTTCACAAACTCATCATAGGTGGTACGGTTATCAAAAGGACGCTTACCTAGAATTTCTTCGAGGTCAGATTGAAACAAGATCTCTTTTTCCAGAAGCTTTTCAGCCAGCTTTTCAAGACCGTCAAATTTGTCAGTGAGGAGCTGTTTGGTGCGTTGATACGCCTGATCAATCAGCGTACGAACCTCGATATCGATCATTTCAGATGTCTTCTCCGAATAAGGCTTATTGAACTGATACTCGCCCTGGGTATCATTGAATGAAACGTTTCCTATTTTTTCGCTCATACCGTAGATCGTCACCATGGCATAAGAAAGCTTGGTGATTCTTTCCAGGTCATTCTGAGCACCAGTAGAAATTTTGTTAAAAACAATGTCTTCAGCTACTCTTCCGCCCAGCGTCATACACATGCCGTCCAGCAACTGTTCGGTTGTGTAGAGAAACTGCTCTTTAGGCAGATACTGAGCATAGCCCAGTGCTGCAATACCACGCGGCACGATAGACACCTTAACCAGCGGATCGGCATGCTCCAGGAACCAGCCGGCAATAGCGTGTCCCGCTTCGTGATAAGCCACAATGCGCTTCTCTTCCGGTGAGATGATTTTGTTTTTTTTCTCCAATCCGCCGATTACGCGATCGACCGCATCCTGAAAGTCCTGCATGTCAACGGCTTCCTTATTACGGCGGGCAGCAATTAATGCTGCTTCGTTACATACGTTGGCTATTTCGGCCCCTGCAAATCCAGGTGTCTGGGCAGAAAGCTTTTTAGCATCAACACCTTCGGCAAGTTTCAATGGCTTAAGGTGAACCTTAAAGATTTGTTCACGACCCACCAGGTCTGGCTTGTCGATAGAAATCTGACGATCGAATCGTCCCGGACGAAGGAGTGCTGTGTCGAGCACATCCGGCCGGTTGGTAGCGGCGAGGATAATGATACCTGAGTCGGTGCCGAAGCCATCCATTTCCACTAAAAGCTGGTTGAGAGTGTTTTCACGCTCGTCATTACCCCCTACAATATTGTTTTTACCACGGGCACGACCTATGGCGTCAATCTCATCAATAAAAATGATACAAGGTGCCTTATCTTTTGCTTGCTTAAACAAGTCGCGTACGCGAGAGGCACCTACACCCACGAACATTTCGACAAAGTCTGAACCAGAGAGCGAGAAGAATGGGACTTGCGCCTCACCAGCAACCGCTTTAGCCATCAGAGTTTTTCCTGTTCCCGGAGCTCCAATCAATAAGGCACCTTTTGGAATCTTGCCTCCCAGATTGGTGTACTTTTTCGGATTTTTAAGAAAATCGACGATCTCCATAACCTCCGTTTTTGCTTCTTCCAGTCCGGCAACATCATTAAAAGTAATACTGACCTGGGTTTCCTTATCAAAAAGAGTGGCTTTGGATTTCCCGATATTGAAGATCTGTCCTCCCGAACCGCCTCCGGCACCGCCGCCCATACGCCTCATGATGAACATCCAGAACCCTACCAGTAATAGTACAGGCAGGATGAACGACATAAACCAGTCGGCCCAGGAGCTTTCCCGC
>CAZFQV010000038.1:7834-12539 GCA_964521175.1 uncultured Sphingobacterium sp. | reverse complement strand
ACCCTCATATCGAATCGTTCTTTCCTTAATTGTAATTTACCCGCGTCAATCATGGAGATGTCCAGAAGGTCATCCACCAGGGATGTTAGTTTTCTTAGCTGGTCCAATGCTTTGCCAATGAATTTCTTACCTTGACCTTCTGTGATCATACGATCTAGAATCTGAAGGTATGCGCTAATTGTAGACAATGGCGTCTTTAGCTCATGACTGGCAAGTCCGATAAACTCATCCTTTTTTTCATTCAGCGCTTTGATTTCTTTATATAAACGGATAGCTTCCGTTTTTGCCCGGACCTGTTCGCTGATATCCCGAGCGATCTTTGAGGCACCTATAATTTCGCCTTTAAAGTTTAAGATAGGCGATACGGTTAATGATATAGGTCTTAACACCTTGTCTTTGCCCATTCTGTAGGTCTCAAAATGATCCACTTTTTCACCTGATTTTATCTTGTTGATTATAAATGTCTCCTCATCTAGACGCTCGGGAGGAATGATAATGGAAATGTGTTTGCCTAATGCCTCAGCTTCAGTATAACCGAACATTTTCTCTGCCGATTTATTCCAACTCATTATTATACCGTCAAGAGTTTTACTCACGATGGTGTCGTCGGAACTGTCTATGATCGCCGCTAACCGGGCCTGCTTTAGGTCATCATTGATCCGGGCGTTGAGGTCTCTGACAATTTTTGAGACACCGATCATCCTGCCGTGGGCATCAATCAGTGGGGAAACGGATAGCAAGACCGGTATTTCCCGGCCAAATTTAGATAGCCTTATTGTTTCGACATGATGTACTTTTTCCCCGGATGCTATGCGCTTAAAAATAGAACTATCCGTGCTTATTTTTGATTTCGGCACAATCAGCGAAATATGTTTGCCGATTGCTTCGTCCTCGGTATAACCGAACATTTACTCGGCTGCCTGGTTCCAGCTGGTGATTATACCTTCCGGGGTCTCGCTGATAATCACATCATCTGATGTTTTTACGATAGCAGCTAACATGGCCTGTTTGACCTCACTAGATAATTCAGGACGCTGCTTAGTTGCCATTCCGGGTTATAGATAAACTGATAAGTTCGCAGAAAAGATACAATATGGATTTAATGTAAAACCCATTTTTTTAATATTTGTTTTGAAGATAGTAAACAGGTTCAACCTTTTGGCTATTATTATTGGCTAATTCCCGCGTCCCGGTTAATTTATATTGTTCTTCCAGAATTTGATTGTCATTTCTGTTAAATCAATTATATTTATGCAATGATACTGACAGAGGATATCCATCCCATACAATTACGAAAAGACTTCAAGCATGATGAGTATCTGGTCTCAAAAATACTTGACCTCACGCGTGCCAGCTACATCACCAATACTGAGCTCATCGAGCGGGAAATAGAACATAATAGCGATATCTATATTATCTCCGATAAGACAGACAATCTACTCGCGTTTTTCATGGTTAATTTTGAGCCTGTTTGCGGACAAGACTCTTTTTACTTAGGCCTCAGTGCCTGCCGTGACGAGCTCAAGGGTAAAGGTCTGGGTAAATCCTTATATCTAAAATTTATGGAAGACTGCCGGGTCATTGAAAGAAGAGAAAATAAAAAAATTATGCTTTGGTGGACTACGGCTACTCCGATAGTTTATTATTGGTTCAATAAACATGTTTCCCAGGTACAGCCTGATATGAACGGGGACTATACGGAGGACGGAAAGAATACTGCAGTTGCGATCATCAGCGAGAAGTTTAAAGATGCATCCATCGATAATTCGCATCCATTTATTTTGCGCTCAGTTGCTGAGAATACGGTCTATTCACCCAGTGAGCACGATCGTCTCCGAATTGCAACGGAGAAACTCGGTATGGATGTTTTTCAGAAATTTAATCTGCGTGAGGAAAATGCAGACAGGTTTTTAATGATCGGTTACGCGCCCGATTGATTACTAACTATAGCCTGTGCCAGAGCATAGCTGTCTAGCAATACTGAGCCTCCTTCAGTATTAATATTCACCAAATAAGAATTGTCGGTTTGGTTTTTTACGGCAGTCATTGCACCGGAATGTTTCTTCCCCGGAAAATATATAGAATGGTTATATATATAAGCGCACTGCAGTGAACTCAGGTGATAGGCATTCCCGATCTCCCCCATCAGTACACCTGCAGCACCCTGATCTTCTTTGTTGATCATATTCAACGACCGGTCTCTGAGGTTTTTGATCCTACTGGTACTAAAGGCATTCAGTACGGTAGAATCTCCGGTTACCTGATAGTAGACGATCAAACAGATTTCCTTTAGACTGGGATTAACCAAATTATAATCTTTCATCAGCAGCTGTTTTAACTGTTGTTCGGGGCGGAGCGGAATGACACTTACAAAACGCTGCAGACGTGGAAGCTTTTGGTCAAACGAAGCTGGTTCAAAGATGGGAATCAAGTGCTGTTTTAGCTCATCACTTAGGGTGTTGTCGAGTAATTCCAGGGCAAATAATCTATTTTCTATGTCCTGGTGGTCCGGTGAAACAATGATCTCATAAATAACCTGAATTGCTGCCGGATCGTACAGCACCTTTAGAAGTTCAAAAAGGAGCTTAATAAGGCTGTCAGAATATGCCTTAAGCTCTTTCTGAAGTTCTATATTATCAATTTCGCCCAGATCGTGCTGTGAAGAAAGTGCAAGTATCAGCTCATCACTATATTTGCTGCATAGGTTTTTAAAGTAGAAAAGCTCAGAGGGCCCTGGTGCGACGCCATGACTGTTATATGCTGAAACAAGCTCGATCTTTAACTGTAAATCAGAGATCTCCCCCAGATCCTTTAATAAGTCCATCGAAATCCTGTCATCGGATAATTTCAGAAAATTAATTACCGCAAACCGGTAAAAGAAATTATCATTGGAATAATATGATGAGATGATCTTACGGTTCAGTACGGTAGACTCAGTGATTCCCACATGATGAAGAATCGAAGGTGAATAAAATGCCAGGGACTCTATATTCTGACATTTTCGGTCTTCTGCAGCTATCTTTAGCGCATTATCCAAATATTTATCTAAAGGTGCATATAGCGGCAATTCATCTGAGTTTCCGGCATTTCCTTTATATTTAATATTTTTTTCAACATGGGAATCCGACTTTACGCCGGTGAGATAAGTCCATATTTTAATTTTATAACTTTCGTATAATTTTAAACTCAGGATAGTCCAGCCAAGAAAGAGTAAGAAACATATCGCTGAAATGATACTTAAAAAGTAAAGAGGCTCCGCCTCTGAGAATATCGCTGAAAAGACCAGCAAAAGAACGCCTGAAAGCACGGTGGATATCTGATTTAATACTCCTTCGATAGTAGCTTCTATCCGCAGGCGTTCAGAGCCGGTAACTTGATATAATACCTTGGTTGCCGGGTTAGTTAGCGCCTTTCTGATCACTCTTTCGACGAATTTCGCCAGGAAGATGAATGATAAAATAAATATCGGTTCATTCCCGAAGGTCATTCCTCCAGTAAAGGCGAGTGCAAAACATCCTGAAAGCAATAAGGGCAATAATAAGATAGAAAACTTAACGCCTTTCGAGCTCAGGATATGTCCCGATAAAAAAGAGAAAAACAGTTCTCCTGTCTTGAGTATACTGAAAAAGAAACCCAGTATGCCTGCTATTTCTATACTACTATAATCAGCCATTAACCTGACTGATATGAGGTAGGAGTAATCGACAAAATAGATAGCCGCGACAGAAAACAAAGAAACGAGAGCGATTAAAGAATAGAATCGATCATGCGTAAAAAATCGAAGGTCCAGTTTTTTTAATGAGGCGGCCGCTACTGGCAAATGGTTTAATTTATCCCGGTTACTGCGGAGTAATTTTTGCATCGGTAGAAGTGCGGGAAGAATGCAGACTGCTGCTACGGGCAGTAGGTAGTCCGGACTGCCAGACATTTTGCTAATCAGCGGGGCGGTTAGATACCCGATGATAGAGGCGATTATTTCACCTGTCCCCACCAGCGCGAGTAGTCTTTTACTCTGCGCCAGATTATAGAGCCTAGAACATATCGCATAAAAACTCAGTAAAAAAATAATGGTAAAGGGCATATTAAACAGAAAGCCCAGGTAAGCCAGATAAATCGCAAAAGCGGAATGATCGCCGAACTTCGTAAACGCAGTGAACACGCCGAAAGCAACCAGGAAAAAAGCGATTACACTTTCTCTATAACTTCGTATTATTCCAACTTTTAGTTGCCGGTGCTGATAAATTTTGATGAGCACCACCCCTGCCAGTCCTGATATAATATATGCGTAAGGGAGGTTGGAAACGCTGGCCGTGCGAATTAGGAAGGTGTTAACGGCTACGAAATAATACGAAAGGCCAATCCCCGAGACGAGCGACAGCAAGAACAATTGCCGAAAGGATTGTTTCTCATCTGCTTTTATGCCAGATAATTTAGTTAAGAAGGACATCTCATTTTCCTAAATTAGCAATAATACGTGCGGTAATCGTCCTCCCCGGCTGAGGAATTCTTGAACTTTGCACTCCGCTGGCGGCTCTGACACCAGGTGAATAATAGTTTATATCAAAAATGTTGTCAGCAATACATTGAAGCGTTATCGACCGATTCAGTATGAAACTTAGCGCACCATGGAAAAGGGTATACGATGGGGTTTCATTGAAAGGGTTACCACTGATAGAGGTATTGGCACCAGTGGGCTTATCACCCA